>CALHVH010000157.1 GCA_938039225.1 uncultured Gammaproteobacteria bacterium | reverse complement strand
TTGTTTCACGATGACGACGGTCGCAAATGGTTTGTTAATATGGTCTGGGATCATCGGCATAATCGAAACCAATTTGGTGGCATTCTTTTACAAGAGTATTCACCAAGCGAACAAAAATTAATAGGTGAGATTACAAATATCTTTAAGGGTTCAGAGCTAGCCTTAACTGAAGCGCCACATCTGTATAAACGTGACGGTTACTACTATCTCTTAACTGCCGAGGGTGGTACTTTTTACACCCATGCAATGACCGTATGTAGGTCTAAAAATTTAACCGGCCCCTATGAACTTGACCCACAAGGTTATTTACTTACCGCTAAAGACCATCAAGACTTAAGCCTTCAAAGAACCGGGCATGGTGATCTTGTAGACACACAAAACGGGGAACACTTCTTAGTTCATTTATGTGGCAGACCCTTAGCAGGCTTGCGTCGATGCATTTTAGGCAGAGAAACCGGTTTGCAAAAAATGCACTGGACCTCTGATGGTTGGCCACGCTTAATTAATGCCTCTAGCGACGGGCTACCACTTCTAGATGTCCCTGCACCAAATTTACCAGAACACCCTTGGCCCAAAACACCCGCTAGACACGACTTTGATTCAAATATTCTACCGTCTGAATTTCAATGGTTACGCACACCAGAACCAGAGAATTTCATGAGCCTAACTGAACGGCCAGGCTATTTACGCTTGATTGGTAAAGAATCCATTGGAAGCTGGTTCGAACAAGCTCTAGTTGCTCGAAGACAAGAAGCCTTCTGTTACCGTGCTGAAACCAAATTGGAATTCTCACCAAACAACTTTCAACAAAAGGCTGGCTTAGTGAGTTATTACAATACCCAAAAATATCACTATTGCTACATATCAATAGATGAAGAAGGTAGACGCTTTATAGACATCATGAGTTGCGAAGCCGATAGCTCTCTAAATTCGACCTTCCCATTACGTGAAGGTCACACCGACCCATTGTATTTTGATCCGCGCTATGAGCTGCCTGCTTCTGGTGAAATTTTCTTGCGCGCGCAAGTGAATTATCAAGCGCTCAAATTCTCTTGGTCAGTAGATGGAGAAAACTGGAATGAACTCCCTCCAACGCTTGATCAATCACTCCTTTCAGATGAAACAGGCACTGGTCATGGCGCTCACTTTACTGGTGCCTTTATAGGAATGTGCTGTCAGGATGTGTCCGGACAAAACCTAATAGCCGACTTTGATTATTTCGAATACATAGAAAAGTAAGAAAAATTGCTTTTCTAACAGTATCTTTATTTTATGCCTTTTCCTGTCGCGGCCCAATAAATCCCACCGTATAAATGATCTAAAAACAATTCATTCTTGTATACGGCTGGCAAATGCCCTAAAGCCGTATAAAATGAACGTCCGCCATCGAAGTCGTGATACCAAGAGATAGGATGGAAGTCTCCCATACCATCACCTTTTTTATCGCCCCAATCTGATTTTGTGTCGTAACTTCTTTCATCAACTGACAGAAGATAATTTAAGCCTTCAACTTTTTCAGGACTTAAGTCATACCACTCATCAGTCCAGAGCAAGCTATCCGGCATACGCTCTAAACCAGGAAAATTTCTGCTCTCAAGTTGTAAACTAGCCGTTTGAATTACTGGGTGGATCTCAAACATTCTTCCTACAAGTTGCGTGTACCACTCCCAATCATATTCGGTATCAGACGCGCTATGCACTCCGATAAAACCTTTACCAGAACGTATAAATTTTTCCATAGCACGTTTTTGATCATCATTTAAGATGTCACCACTTGTCGATAGAAACATGATTGCATCAAACTGTTGTAAGTTATCGTCATTTATGCGACTTGCATCTTCATGCCACTCCATTTCAAAATGATGTTTTTCAGACAATGAACGTACTGCGCTTACCGCATCCAATATAGATTCATGGTGCCACCCTGTGGTTTTAGTAAAGACCAGCACCTTAAACTGTTCGGCACTTATGGCACATGTAAAAAATATATTTACAATAAATATCAGAATAAAGCTAATTTTAAATTTCATTTCATCACCAATAAGAAAAGTACTTAAGCACGAGTTATAAATTTACAAAATCAAACAGTTAACTAAAAAAATCTCCTACTTACAAAGAAAAACTAAACCCTTTTTTAATTAGAGACTTATAAGCGGCTCTATCGAATGAATACAGCGCCGCTGGTCTATGTTTTCCTGCTTTAATACTTTCTTTACAATCAATTAAGTAGTGTAATTTTAAAATCTTACGACGAAAATTTGGCTTATCAAAGCTTCTGTCTAACAATGCCTCATATAAGTCTTGCAATTCCAATAAAGTAAACTTTTTGGGCAATAAATCAAGCCCAATAGGTACATGCCTAACTTGAGTTCTTAAGTGCTTTAAGGCATGTTTTAAAATGACTTTATGATCAAAAATCAACTTTGGCACTTTATTAACAGGAATCCAATTGACTGCTAACTCGTCGTCACTTGGCTTAATCTTTTGTACATTCTGTTTAATTAAGGTGTAAAAAGCGGTAGTAATAATTCGTTTTCCGGGATATCTATCTACAGCTGAAAAGGTTTGCAACTGTTGCAATTTTATATTTTTCAGACCTGTCCTATCAAACAGTGAAATAGCCGCTCGTTCTTCTAAACTTTCATTAATCCCCAGCCAATCACCGGGCAAGCCCCATTGGCCTTTACTCCGGCCTTCCCCATGTTTGATGAGCAATACTGAGAGCTGCTTATCGGCATAAGCGAAAATTACGTTATCAATCGTTAGGCGTGGTAATATTTTTTTTGCTTGGGACATAATTTATTTTTACTGATTTTGAGTTTATTACTGTTTTTAATGATTAAAATACTGCATAATAGTCATTGTGACAATAGCTATGCAAAATCCAATCTTGCAAATCACCGGTGGCACTATGAAATATACTTATTTAATAATTCTGAGTCTAATTATAAGCGCATGCTCAAGTTCAAACATGCAAAACTACAATACAGACATCTCGGAGCTGAGTTTAAAAGAATTATACGCCGATAGCTTTTTAATTGGTGCTGCCATTAATAAGGGTCAAATATACCAAGAAGATAAGCAAACTGCCGCTATTGTCACTTCTCAATATAATACTCTGACTGCAGAAAATGAAATGAAGTGGGAAAAAATCCACCCCCTTGAGAACGAGTATGATTTTGCATCTACCGATAAACTCGTAGAGCTAAGTACAAACAATAAGCATTTCTTAGTGGGCCATACATTAATTTGGCATTTTCAAACTCCTGACTGGGTATTTGAAGACAGTAAAGGTAATCCAGTCAGCCGAGAACTCTTACTCAAACGAATGCGAGATCACATACAAACCATTGTTAGTCGTTATCGTGGAAAAGTTGATGCATGGGATGTTGTTAACGAAGCTCTAAATGATGATGGCACTTTACGTAAATCAAAATGGTTAGACATTATTGGTCCGGAATATATAGCCAAAGCTTTTGAATTTGCTCATGCAGCAGATCCAGACGCAGCCCTATACTATAACGACTACAATCTCTTTGATGCTCGGAAAAGACAAGGTACTCTAGAAATCGTTCGCTCCTTAAAAGCCCAAGATCTAAAGATAGATGGAATAGGCATTCAAGGTCATTATGGTCTAGACTTTGATAAGCTTGATGAAGTAGAAAAATCCATAATTGCTTTTGCTGAAGAAGGTATGCAAGTCATGTTTACTGAGGTAGATATCTCAGTGCTTAAATTTCCAGAAACTGAGAGTCAAGGCGCGGACATCTCAATTGATGTGGAATTACAGAACGAATTAAACCCATTCGCCAAAAAATTACCGCTAAGTGTTACTCAACAACAAGCCGACTATTACAGAAATTTATTTGAATTATTTCTTAAACATCGAGACAGCATTAATCGGGTGACTTTCTGGGGGCTGACCGATGCACATAGCTGGAGAAATGATTGGCCTATGAAAGGTCGAACAGATTACCCATTGCTTTTTGATCGTAACAATAAGCCTAAGCAAGCGTTTGACGCTATCGTTAAGTTAAAAAAATCCTTCGATAACAAGAAACCTTAAACGTAGATGCAACAAGACCTAAAAACATACCAATTAAAAACAGAACAAGGACTAGAGCTTAGTCTCTTGAACTACGGTGCGCGTTTGTGTTCTGCAAAAATTCCAAACCCAAAATCAAGCCAAAGCAATAAACTTGAAATGTTACTTGCTTACCCTAAGCCCGAAGACTATCTAACTGATGAGTTTTTTATGGGTTCAACCATAGGGCGGTTTTGCAATCGAATTCATGGTGGTAATGCCCTGATTAATGGGGAAGCGATTGAATTAGCAATAAATGAAAAAAAATGTTCTAACACTCTGCATGGAGGTAATAAAGGCTTTGATAAAGCCTACTGGGATGCCACTTGCATATCGGAGCAATGCATAGAATTTAATTTACTCTCTCCTGATTCAGACCAGGGCTTTCCTGGCCAACTTTTGGTTAAAGCTCGTTACACGGTAAATAATCTCGACATCATCGTTGAGTATTTTGCCAGCTCAGACAAAGATACCTTAGTGAACTTATGTAATCACGCCTATTTCAATTTAGATGGATTAGATGACACTAGGCACGGCTCTATTGCTACACAAAAATTATTTATTGCTGCAGATAAGTTTTTGCCACTTACCCACAATAAAGTACCAACAGGAGACATTCAGAACGTTTCAAATACAAAATTTGACTTTACTTCTAATGGTGACACTGACTCTTTCAAAGAAATAAATCCTACTTTGAAGTCAAAAAATCAACAGATCCAACAAGCAGGAGGACTGGATCACACTTTTGTTTTAAATACCGATAACAACAATAAACTTAGACATGCCGCCACTTTAGCGTCAACATGCAGCCAAATAAGTCTAGAAGTACACACCACACAAAATACTGTCCATGTTTATACCGGTAATTACTTACATTCTTCATTTAATAAATTTTCAGGGATTTGTTTTGAAACACAAAATTTTCCAGACTCTCCAAATCACAAGCATTTTCCTGATGCGCTTTTAAAAGCTGGCGAAAAATACTATCACAAGACTATTTATCGCTTTAAAACTAACCTAATCGATAATTGATAAATATTATTATGCATACCGTTCTTGGAATTGATTTAGGCACACAACATTTAAAAGTTATTTTTTATGACTTTGAACAGAAAACTATCATCGCCTCAGAGGCCGCCGCCTTGGATTTATACCAAAGTATGGATGGCACAGCCGAACAACAAGCGCATTGGTGGATAGACGCACTTCATCAAGCCCTATCCGCTGTAGACCAAAGTATTAAAGACTCTGTGGTGGCCATCGGTGTGTCTGGTCAACAACACGGCTTTGTTCCAATTAACGCTTCAGGTGAACCCTTAATCTCAGCAAAACTATGGTGTGACACATCTACACAAGCTCAATGCGATACCATCATGAGCAATTATGGTTCAGCAGATTCTTGCTTAAACGACCTTGGCAACTTAATTTTGACTGGCTATACCGCTTCTAAAGTTCGCTGGTTTAAAGAAGTTCATCCTGAGCTATACGCTCAAATGGATTGCATTTTACTGCCACATGATTACTTAAACTTTTACCTCACTGAGCAACGCTGCATGGAGGTAGGCGATGCCTCAGGAACTGGTTTCTTGAATATTAGAACTCGCACCTGGTCTGAAAAACTTCTCAGCGCAATAGACCCAGAACGTAATCTAAAAGAATGCCTTCCAAAGCTGGTCATTGAAAACCAGTTTATTGGCGAAGTCACACGCAAAGTCTCAAACCTCACTGGATTACCTGTTGGCACGCCAGTCTCCATAGGCGGTGGAGATAATATGATGGGCGCAATTGGTACCGGCAATATCAAACAAGGAAAGGTAAGTATGAGCTTAGGCACCTCAGGCACTGTCTATGCCTATTCTGATAAACCAATAATTGATACACAAGGCAGCATCGCCGGTTTTTGTTCATCTACGGGTGGTTGGTTACCTTTGTTATGCACAATGAATTGCACTGTCACAACAGAAAACATGCGGCGCTTATTAAATGCCGATATTGCACAATTTGAATCACAAATTTCAAGTGCAGCACGAGGATCTGGCGGCGTACTCACTCTGCCCTTCTTTAATGGCGAACGAACGCCAAATTTGCCTAATGCAAAAGCTTGCATAATCGGGCTAGACAGTAATAACTGTACACCGCAAAATTTTTTACGCTCGGGTGTTGAAGGCGCTACCTATGCACTTCGGTTTGGCATCGATGAGTTACAAAAACTAGGTATTCAAACAGAAGAAATTGTCGTAACTGGTGGCGGCGCCAAAAGTGCTACCTGGCGACAATTAGTGGCTAATATTTGCAATGCACCGGTTACGGTATTAGATCAAGACCAAGGCGCGGCACTGGGCGCTGCTCTGCAAGCTTTAGCTGCATTTAAAAACATTAAAAATAAAGACTTAAACTCTCTCACTGAAACTCACTTAAGTAAAAACACTTCGCTTTGTTGTGAGCCTCAGCTAGCGGCTGTGAATCACTATCAACATACTTATCAACAATATCAACAAGCGGTAGAGACAATCATGCCGCTTTATAGTTAATTTTTATCAAGGAAACACTCATGAGTCAAAACATTACTATTGGTAGGAAAGAATACTTCCCAGGCATAGCGCAAATACCATTTGAAGGAAAGGGCTCCGACAATCCCTTAGCATTTAAAGCTTATGACGCCACTCGTGTGGTTGCAGGAAAAACTATGCAAGAACACTTACGCTTTGCTGTGTGTTACTGGCATACCTTTTGTGGGACGGGCGCGGATCCATTTGGTCCTGGCACTAGAATTCATGCTTGGGATAGTGATAGCAATCCTATGCAAGCGGCAAAAGATCGATTAGATGCGGCTTTCGAATTTTTCTCAAAATTAACGGTGCCTTACTATTGTTTTCATGACAGAGATTTAGCACCCGAGGGCGACAGTGTGAGTGAGTCTGAAAAGAATCTTCAGCATATCGTAGCCTTAGCAAAAGAAAAACAAAAGGAATCTGGGGTTAAATTACTTTGGGGTACGGCAAATACTTTCTCTCATACTCGTTATATGAATGGAGCCGCAACAAACCCTGATTTCAATGTTGTTGCACATGCAGGTGCTCAGGTAAAAGCCGCTCTTGATGCAACCGTAGAATTAGGTGGCGAAAATTATGTATTTTGGGGCGGACGTGAGGGTTATGCCTGTCTACAAAATACAAGCACTAAAACTGAGTTAGATAATTTTGCAAGATTTTTAACTATGGCCAGAGATTATGGTCGATCGATTGGGTTTAAAGGCCCTTATCTCATCGAACCCAAACCAATGGAACCTATGTATCACCAATACGATTCTGATGCGCAGACGGTAATAGGCTTTCTACGCCATTATGGTTTGGATAAAGATTTCAAAATAAATCTTGAAGCAAATCACACCACCTTATCGGGTCATGACCCAGCACATGATGTTCAGATGTGCATTGATGCTGGCATGCTTGGTTCTATTGATGCTAATCGTGGCAATCCACAAAATGGTTGGGACACAGACCAATTTCCAACAAATATCTATGATTGCGCTTTAGCCATGAGCTTAATTCTAGATGATGGTGGATTTACATCAGGTGGGCTAAACTTTGATGCTAAGTTACGTAGAGAATCTACCAATATGCAAGATTTTTTCATTGCGCATATTGGCGGCATGGATACCTATGCTCGCGGTCTGCTTATCGCTGAAAAAATAGTGAAGGAAGGAAAGCTTGCCATGATCAAAGATCAACGTTATCGCAGTTTTAATTCTGGTGAAGGTAAAGAGTTTAGAGAAGGTAAACTCAGTTTAAACAATCTACGTGAACATGCGCACAAGCACGGCGAACCAGTTCTAGAAAGTGGTCGACAAGAATATGTTGAAAACTTAATTAACGACTATATTTTTTCTATTTAAAAAACACATGCCCAAAACTCCATGTAATTGTCTCTAAAGACAATTACATGGACATTTTCTAGCTTAAAGAAAACAGTCTATAATTGCTTATGCCCTTAAGCCGAAAATGTTCATTATTCCTACTATTGATAGGCATATGCTTTTGTTTAAGCTGTACGCCTAAGACTAAACAAACTCGCCTAGAATCAATAATAATTGAAGTCACTGGACACAATTTTAATTGGCATTATCGATACCCTGGCGCTGATGGCATACTTGGAACTAAAGATGATGAATCGTCTATTCAAGATTTGTACTTACCAGATAATGCCAATATTAGATTACAACTAAAAAGCCTAGACTACGTTTATACTTTTGCCTTGCCTGATATCGGTTTAAAAGAAATTGCTGTACCAGACTTAGATTTTGAATTGCAATTTAAAACTGGTAGCGAACAAACCCTGAAAGTTCTCGGTGATCAGTTTTGTGGTTACGCCCACGAAACCTTAATCGGCAAAGCCTTTGTCAAAAACCAAGACCATGGTTTTTACAGCTGGTCAAACTAAATATATTAATTAGCAAACAAATGAACAACTATGCATACTTTTAATAAATTTCTACTTAGCAGTCTGAGTATTCTAGTGCTTGTTGCATGTAACAAGACGTCTACAGAGAATAAAAGATTAGCCGACACACCTACAAAAGCAACGGCTATTGCTACAATTAAAAAACCCACAAGAAATAAAGATGCAGTAAGAATACTTAACTCTGTTCCAAAGTTCGAATTAACCAATCAAAGAAATGAATCCATAGACAACTCTGACTTATATGGCCGAGTATGGGTAGCTAATTTTATATTTACTCAATGTCAAGGTATATGCCCATTGCAAACTGCCAAAATGCTCGAACTGCAAAACAGCCTGAAACGGTCTAATCGTTGGGATGATATGCGACTTGTCAGTTTCAGTGTTGATCCTGAAACCGACACTCCTCAAGCATTATCCGAATACATTAATTCAAAGAGCTTAGAAACATCTCAATGGCAGTTTCTTACTGGCACGCGTGATGAGTTATGGGATTTGAGCAAAAATGGCTTCAAGCTTCCAGTTACGGAAGATGCCCAAAATACGAAAATGCCAATTTTACATAGCGCTCAGTTTGTACTGGTAGATTGGGAAGGACGAATCAGAGGTTATTACGATAGTTTAAATGAAAAGGGTTACTCTAACTTGAAACGTGATCTTGCCAGCGTAGTAAATGAACGTATGGCTTATCCCTCTACTGTCATTAACTCTAGTTGGGTAAAGCAACGACAAGAACAGCAAATAGCTTCTGCTAAAAATAGCGAAATATTTAACGACTTTACTTTTAAGGATACGATTAGTGAAAGCGGAATCACTTTCAAACATAAGATCGTGGATGATGCGGGTATTGCTTATAAGGCCGTCCATTATGATCATGGAAATGCGGTAGCAATTGCCGATGTTGATTCTGACGGATTACTGGATATTTATTTTTCAACCCAAGTTGGCAGCAATGAACTTTGGCGAAATCTTGGCAATGGTCAATTTGAAAATATCACAAAGAAATCTGGATTGTTCGTAGATGATCGAATTGGCGTTGGCGCTTCTTTTGCGGATATTGATAATGATGGCGATCAGGACCTGTATACCACCAGTGTTCGTATAGGCAACCAATTATTTGAAAATGATGGAAAAGGACATTTCAAAAACATCACCAACAAATCTAATACTGGAGTTAAAGCGCATTCTTCTGGCTCGGTTTTTTTTGATTATGATCGCGATGGCTTACTGGACTTATTTGTTTCTAATGTAGGTGTTTATACCGAAGAAAATACTCAGAAAGTATCCCTGTATACGCAACAAGGTCAAAAAACCACTGATTACAATTTTCACATTGGTTTCAATGATGCATTCGCAGGTCATCTAAAAGCCGAACGCACTGAAACCAGTGTTTTGTTTAAAAACATGGGTAACAATACTTTTCAAGATGTGAGCAAAAAGGTCAATCTTGTGGACACCAGTTGGACTGGCGAAGCTAATGTTATCGATGGCAATAATGACGGTTGGCCGGATTTATATATTCATAATATGCAAGGCAATGATGAGTATTATGAAAATCAACAAGGCCAAAGCTTTGTGCGTAAAAGTCGAGACGTGTTTCCAAAAACTCCATGGGGCGCGATGGGATCAAAAACTTTTGACTTTGACAATGATGGCGATATGGACATATTCATTACCGATATGCACTCTGATATGAGCAAAGATGTATTTGGTGCTGATGAAAAACGTAAATCTGACATTAGCTATACAGAATCCTTTCTACAAAGCGACGGAAATAGCCTATTTGGGAATGCCTTTTATCGAAATGAATCTAATGGCCAATTCACTGAAATTTCCGATCAAATAAATGCTGAAACTTACTGGCCATGGGGCTTAGGTACAGGTGATGTCAATGCTGACGGTTTTGAAGATGTATTTATTACTGCCGGCATGAACTACCCCTTCCGCTACGCACCCAATTCCCTACTGCTAAATAATCAGGGACTTAACTTTGTAGATAGCGAATACATACTTGGTGTAGAACCAAGAAAAAATGGATTAAGTGCTGCCCCTAGTTTTGATTTAGATTGTAGCGGAGAAAACAAGAGCCATTTATTATGCAAAGATGAAACTGGACGCCGAGTTATTTGGGGCGCATTAGGTTCTAGATCTTCTGTAATTTTTGACCTTGATCAAGATGGCGACCAAGACATCGTTACCTTGGAGTTTAATCATGCTCCGATGGTCTTAATTAGTGATTTAAGTGATAAGAAAAACATCAATTACATAAAAATCAATCTTGAAGGCACTCAATCAAATAAGAGTGGTATTGGAGCCACCGTAAAAGTTTTTGCAGGAAATGATATCTACACCAAAATACAGGATGGGAAATCCGGCTATCTAGCCCAAAGTTTTTACCCATTATATTTTGGATTAGGCGACAATAAAAAAATTAACAAGATTGAAGTGAACTGGCCATCAGGCAATACACAAACGTATTCTAAAAACATAGAAATTAATCAAACACTCAATCTAACCGAATCGAAATAACTATTACCTACTCACATTAACGAGAACCCTATGCCATCTAAACTAGAACAACTAAAATCCTTCACCGATGTCGTGGCTGACACTGGCGATATTGAAGCGATAAAAAAATATCGTCCTGTGGATGCAACAACTAATCCGTCTTTAGTCTTCAAAGCAGCGCAGATGCCTCAATACGCTGAACTCGTAAACGACGCAAAGTCTTTTGGTGATTCAATCAAGGCAAGTTCGCAATCACAAATGTCCGCAACTTTAGATAAACTTGCCGTTTCAATCGGTAGCGAAATTTTAACTATTGTGCCTGGACGCATCTCTACCGAAGTTGATGCTCGCTTATCCTTTGACACGGATGCATCTATAGCTAAAGCCAGGCAACTGATCGAGCTTTACCAACAGAATGGTTTTGAACGTGATCGTATACTTATTAAATTAGCCTCAACTTGGGAAGGCATAAGAGCTGCTGAAGTCTTAGAACGCGAAGACATTAACTGCAATTTAACCCTGTTATTCAGTTTTAAACAAGCTGTAGCTTGTGCTGATGCAGGAGTGTTTTTAATCTCACCTTTTGTAGGTCGAATACTTGATTGGTATAAAAAATCTACTGGAAGAGACGCTTATCCTGCATTTGAAGATCCAGGCGTTCAATCAGTCACCAGAATTTACAATTACTATAAAAAACATAATTATAAAACCGTAGTTATGGGCGCTAGCTTTAGAAATACTGGTGAAATTGAAGCTCTAGCTGGTTGCGATAGACTAACAATAAGCCCTCAACTACTAGAAGCTTTAGCAAACGACAACGAACAATTACAACGACAGCTAAATCCCAATAGTGAGGGAACCGAACCGGTAAATACTAAGTTAACTGAAGCCGAGTTTAGATTTGGAATGTCACAAGATGCTATGGCAACAGAAAAGCTTGCGGAAGGTATTCGGGGATTCGTTACTGATACCTTAAAATTAGAAGAATACCTTAAACAGACTTAAGTCTCTTTATTTAATTAACAAAAAAACCGGCTTATTAGCCGGTTTTTTTAATTCACTGAAAAATAAAAATCAATTACTATCTTTTGCCACTTCCATTTTAACCTGCGAAATTTTTAAAGAATGTTCAACATTATTATGCATTCTTATCAAAGCATTAAGTTGATACAAAGACGTTAACATAGAATAGATTGGGGGTAGATAACCTTTTTCGTTCAGTTTTAGAAAATCGTCTTTTGGCAAATCTCTGAGCTTGTCTTCATCAATTGTATACAAACCCTTAAGCACATTAATTTTTCCATCAACATAATGCACTTTTAAATCTAATGCCTTCAATAAGTTATATTCATTAATGGTATTTAAAAACTGAAAACTCTGCACGATATCCGAAATATTTGCTTCAAGAATGGCCTTCATTTGTGAGAGGTATATAGATGCTGTTCCTTTATCATCAAAAAGTGCTTCGCCTTCGGTTTCAGAAAAAGCTGGATTCGACTCTTCAATTCCAATGGTATAGTTTTTTTCGTCGCTTTCTTTTTGCATTAAAAATAAGGGAAAAGTCTGCATAGTGGAAGGAAAATAAGTTGATAACCATTGCCCCTTTTGAACAAATAAATTTGTTCCTGGCTCAAAACTAGTCATCGCCGATAAGGCCAAATCGCCTGTTTCATCCACACGTGTAAAAAATAATGGAAAATTACACGATGCCTTACTGAGCTCAACAACACGTAAATTAATGGCATGCTGCTCTTTTGCAACATATAAAGCACTGTTCTTTTTAACTTTAAGGTTTGCATGTTTTTCTTGATTTAATTCAACTAATTGAGTCATTCTGTTCACTTTTTATTGATTTGAGGCCAACCACTTTTCTATATATTCACGATGTGGCGGAAGAGTTTGTAACATTTGTTGTGTGAGTTGTTGGTTTTGTTGAATTATACGCGATGCTTTTTCTTTGTCTTGATAAAGATGAGCATGCACGCTGAAATCCGGCTTAAAACCCATGCCATATAAAACGTATTGATAACTGGCCGCAGGAAATAATTCGGCTGCACCTTCAAAATCCGATGTTATGGG
>CALHVH010000156.1 GCA_938039225.1 uncultured Gammaproteobacteria bacterium | reverse complement strand
GGGTTCTTCATATTTTTGCGACTCAACCCGCATCAAGGCAAGATTAGAAAAGGGTGGCCACAAGGCTTCTGCACGCTGTTGAAGAATATTGCTTGCAACTTGAGTATAAGCATGTTCAGTAAGCATATTGAGTAGTGGGTGGTCAGTAAACAGTGTTTGAATTAAGACTAAGCCAGGTTTCTCAGCTCGTCCTGCACGGCCTGATACTTGAATAATCTGTTGCGCTAAACGTTCAGATGCTCTGAAATCAGAACTAAACAAACCACCATCTGCATCTAAAACACCCACCAAAGTTACATCAGGAAAATCATGTCCTTTAGTCAGCATTTGTGTGCCCACTAGTATTTTTGCTCCACATGCATGTACAGACTCCAATTGTTTTTGCATCTGCTCTTTACTGCGCGTTGTATCTCTATCAATTCTGATCACAGGTACATCGGGAAAGCGCATTCGCAAAAAGCTTTCAATACGTTCCGTGCCTTGACCAAGCGGTTTTACATCAGCTTTACACTTAGGACATTTTTTAGGTGCTACTTGGTCTTTATTACAGTGATGGCAGCGTAAGCGGTTTTTTGCATGATGATAAGTTAAGTTAACATCGCAACGCGTACACACGGCACACCACATGCAGGTTGTACATAATAAAACGGGTGCATAACCACGGCGATTAAGAAATATCAGTACCTGCTCATCTTTTTTTAAGACTTTTTCCATATTCGCTATGAGTGGATAGCTTAAGCCCTCTGGAGCTGGGTCACTTTTTAAATCAACAAGTTTAACTAATGGCATTGGGCGATTGCCCGGACGTTCATTAAGTTTTAAGTGTTGGTATTGACCGTTATTAGCTTTATGTAAAGACTCTAAGGCCGGTGTAGCTGAACCTAGCACAATAGGAATGTTTTCATTTTTTGCTCTAACAATGGCTAAGTCTCTAGCTGAATATCTAAAGCCATCCTGTTGCTTAAATGAGCTGTCATGTTCTTCATCAATAATAATGAGCCCAGGATTTTTCATCGGGGTAAATATTGCAGAGCGAGTGCCTAGAATAACTTTTGCTGAACCATCTTGGCCAGCAAGCCAAGCTAAACAGCGGGCTCTATCATTCACACCTGAATGAAGAACCGACAGGGGGGTTTGTAAGCGTTGTTCAAATCGTTGTATAAACTGGGAGGTGAGTGCTATTTCAGGCACTAGGCATAAGACTTGTTTACCTGCAGCTAAGCAACGTTCTGCAGCAGCGAGATACACTTCAGTTTTACCGCTTCCTGTAACACCTTGCAGTAAAAAAGGGGTAAAACTATTGGTTTGAATTGGAGACTCAATGGCAGTAATTGCAATTTTTTGCTCCTGGCTTAATTTGGGGGGGTGATCACCTATGGGTAGCTGCATTGGTAAATCACTTAATTCACTTTTTACCCATTTTTTCTTTTCTAAACCACGCATGGCATTTCGCCAGTTAGGGAATTTTTGATTTAACAGTTTAGAGTTGACGCCTTGTTCGTTGCCTTTGAGGAAATCTAATACGATGGCTTGTACAGGAGCTCGTTTCTGTAATTTAGTAAAAGCTTCCTCATTATGCTGTTGCTGCCCTAAGTCTGTGAGTTGCCACAGTTCTTCTTGCAGACGCTCTGGTAACTCTGTCTTTTTACGCAACCAGACAGGTAGGGCGGCTTCGAAGACGGCGCCCGGTGGAAAATGATAATACTGAGCCGACCATTTAAGTAATTTAATTAGTTCGGCGTTAAGTAATGGTTCCTCATCCAAAATTGCAAAAGCACTTTTAAGTTTGTTTTCATCAAAGTCGCTTTTTTCTTTGATAGCTGTAATGATGCCAATCAACTTACGCGGGGTGGATGTATTGTTGCGTTTAGTTTGCCCGAAAGGGACTTGCACACGCTGCCCCACTTGTGGATTTACTGTTCCATCGTTGCTAAAACGATAGTCAAAATATCTTGCTAGCGGAACGGGTAGCGCAACTTCAAGAATACACGTGTTCATTTTTGTAGACCGCATTGCAACAAATTACAATTTTTTGTATGTAAAGCATTCAGTCCCAAAGCGGCAAAAATTTGCTCATGTGGATAATCTAAAGGATATCCACAATTTCTGTGGATAAGTCTGTGGATAGGCCCTAACATACTGGGGTTCCATACTATATATCCTAGGCTTTTAAACAGATTGAACATTTTTTCAACTTTTGTTATTTTTCTATATAAAACAGTTACTTAACTGAAAATAAATCCTTTTTTATTGGCTACACTTAAAGTGATTTATTAGCTTATGGCGTGTTTCTCTTATGCTGTGGATGAATTACATGTGTTGCCTTTGTAAGCAAGAACAATATACCAATTTTCGACATCATTGAAAGCGCGTGTTTAATCGTCAATATTTAAATTTCAAATGAAACTTTGCAAAAAAATCCAGCAAAATATTCTTAGGCTCACGGCTAATTTTCGAAACTGTCATAGATTTGTTACATTAGCTTAGAGTGTTTTTTGAATTAGGTGCAAATAAAAAACTTGCAAAAAATATTTTTATTTTGATAGAGAGTGAATTTTCAATACTGATTCAAACCTAAGCTTAAAAGAAAGCAAAGAAAATGTCTTGTTTAACATGAAAGGAAAAATTTGGATTGGGTAGTCTCGACTACAAAGGATGAATATCATGACACAAAGTCAAAACCATAAAACACAAAATTTATATCGTCCAAATGAGGAATGTGATCTAAATTTATCCAAACGGTCAAATTATCTTTCCTTACAAATTTTACGTACTGACATTTCAGGTATGCCATTGGAGTGGGTGACTTATCGCGAAGCGGCTAGATTACATCATCTCGATTTAATTGCTTATACCATGGGCAGTATTCTGTACGAATTACATGGTGGTATAAATTCTATTACGGGCAATCAAAGTGTTTTACCGGTGCATTCCATCATTGCTACCCAAGGCAATACTCATATCTTAAATAAGGTACGTGATAAATATACCCCACCACTAAATAATAGGACCTTATTTAAACGTGATGCTCATATGTGTTTGTACTGTGGTAAGCAATTTTTAGCCAATAAACTATCACGCGATCATATCAAGCCAGTTTCGCAAGGTGGTAGAGATGTCTGGACTAATGTGGTGACAGCTTGTAGGCGTTGTAATAATCACAAGGCAGGTAACACACCTGAACAAGCAAATATGCAATTATTAGCCATACCGTTTACGCCAAATCATGCTGAGTATATTTACTTGAAGGGAAAAAGGATATTGG
>CALHVH010000155.1 GCA_938039225.1 uncultured Gammaproteobacteria bacterium | reverse complement strand
CACGCCGCTTTAGAGTTTTATGCCGACGTTTTTGAACAAGCCAATGCCTTAGATAAACTCGAAGGTTTTGCGAGTATATTTGGCGCTCAATTCTATGGCCTAGAAGAGAACGACGAATACATAACCTTACGCAAAGAACCTTGGCATGTCCCTGAAGTATATGACTTTGGTTCTGAAGTGGTCATTCCTTTCCATGCTGGTGAAACCATGCAATGGAAGGTTGCACCATGAGCGATCCAAAAAATTACAACCATGAACAAATTGAATGGATGAAAAATCGCTTTCGTGGTTTTTATCCAGTCGTTGTTGATGTTGAAACCGGTGGCTTTAACTCCAATACCGATGCCTTATTAGAAATTGCGGCAGTTACTCTTGCCGTCGATAAAAACTTTCAATTACAACGTTTAGAAACTCACCGATATCATGTTGAACCTTTTGAAGGTGCCAATATTGAGCAATCAGCTTTAGACTTCACAGGAATACAACTAGACCACCCTCTACGAGGAGCGGTAAGCGAACGTGAAGCCTTGGATAAAATTTTTAAAGTCATTCGAGCTGAAAAAAACACGGTTGAATGCAAACGCTCGGTGTTGATTGGTCACAATGCCTGGTTTGATTTAGGTTTTGTAAACGCTGCTGTTGAAAGAACCAAGCATAAGCGTAATCCTTTCCATGCGTTCACATGCTTTGATACTGCCACTCTAGGCGGCGTGCTGTATGGACAAACCGTGCTATCAAGAGCTTGTGAGGTAGCTGGCATTGAATACGATAATGCCAAAGCGCATTCAGCGGCTTATGATGCCGAGGTGACCGCTGACCTATTTTGTAAAATGGTCAATAAATTTACCGACGCTCAAAATTTTAACTTTGCTTAAACCATAAAAAACCCGTCTAAAGACGGGTTTTTTTATATTTTTAGTTTAAAAGTTATTTAATTAGATTTAGCTTCAGATTTAGCTTCTTTCAATAACTCTTGCAACTCGCCTGACTCATACATTTCGGTAATGATATCGCAACCGCCAATCAACTCTCCATTGACATAAAGTTGCGGATAGGTTGGCCAATTTGAATACACTTTAAGTGCTTCACGAATTTCTGGCTCTTCGAATATATTCACTGTGTCAAATTCAGCTTCACAGTGTTTTAACACCGCTACGGCTTGTGATGAAAAACCACATTGTGGAAAGGTAGGATTACCTTTCATATAGAGAAGGATTGGACTAGCGTCCAATTGTTGTTTAATTTTTGTATTGATATCCATTACTTACCTCGTGGATGAATCAGATAGTGGGTTATTCTTTATATGGGTGCAGATGCTTAGTTTACAACCTTTAAATTGTTTTTTACTTGTATAACACCACGTGTTTTTGTTGCCAGCTCACCGGCACGTTCTTTACTAAAATTTGAAGTCAATTCACCATGTAGGGTAACCACACGATTATAGGTATCAACATCAATCGCAAAACCTTTTACGTACTTATCCGCCAATAATTTTGATTTAATTGCTGCTGTTATGCTTGCATCATCAGCAATCTGCTTGGCACTACGTTCATCCTTAGCAACGGCGTAACCCCCTGCTGCTGCCCCACCAATTACTAATGCGGCACACCCTGATGACAAAAGGCAAACTGAGAGTAGAGCGCTAACTATTTTTTTATTCATAAAATACTCTAGTAGTTTTATTTATTAGTCTCGCGACGTAAAAGTAAACTATCCATGATTTGCTGTCTCTGCTCAGGAGTCAGTGACCCCCAAAGCGCAATTTCATTACGTGTTCGTAAACAACCACTGCAAAGCCCTTGCTGGTTCATTTCGCATACATCGATACAAGGACTTTGAATGGTATTCATTTTTCAATAAAGCCTAAACTTAAGATGAAAAATTAGCGCTAACAAAATCCCAATTCACTAGATTCCAAAACGCTTCAATATAGCTTGGTCTTGCATTACGATAATCAACATAATACGCATGCTCCCAAACGTCGCAGGTTAGCAATGGTGTAGCAGCACCAGTTAGCGGTGTATCTGCGTTTAAGGTTTGGGTAATTTCTAATGAACCGTCAGCATTCTTAACTAACCAGGCCCAACCAGAACCAAATAATGTGGCTGCTTTTGCAGAAAAGGCTGATTTGAATTCATCAAACGAACCAAAACTGGCAGTAATCGCTTCAGCAAGATCACCTGTTGGCTCACCACCGCCATTTGGACTTAAGCAGTTCCAATAAAAACTGTGATTCCAAATTTGTGCGGCGTTATTAAATACACCACCTTCAGCATTTTTAACTAAGTCTTCTAGAGACATTTCAGCTTGATCGGTGCCTTCAATGGCAGCATTAAGCTTACCCACATAGCCAGCATGATGCTTGCCATAGTGATATTCCAAAGTTTCTTTTGAAATATGAGGCTCAAGTGCATCAAGTTCGTAAGGTAATTCAGGTAATAGATGTGCCATGTTAATTCTCCCGTTGCATGGATATTAGTAAATAGACCGCTATTTTAACAGATGGTTGCAAAAAAAGCCGCTTGCAAGAAATTCATTTATAATTACGCTCTACGACGCAATTCAGACCTAAAATTACTTAAATGATAACTTAATTTCATTGGAACCCTTATGAGCAACAATTCAGCAACGCCGACCTCAATCATCTTAAATGACCCTACAGATATCGCTCGTTCAGTTGCTACTGCACTGCTTGAAGATGTTGGCTCTGGTGATGTGACTGCTGCCCTGGTTCCAGAAAAGCAAATTGCTGAGGCCAGAGTCATCTGTAGAGAGGAAGCGGTTATCTGTGGCATTGACTGGTTCAATGAAACCTTCAAACAACTCGATGACAACATCAGTATTGATTGGCAAGTGAGCGATGGAGATATTGTTGAAGCGGATTCACTTCTAGTTACTTTAAGAGGTTCAGCACGTTCAATCTTAACTGGTGAACGAACGGCTCTAAACTTTTTACAGACCCTTTCAGGCACCTCGACGATTTCAAAAATATACTCTGAACAGGTTGCCGGAACAAACTGCAAAGTGCTGGATACCCGTAAAACACTTCCTGGTTTACGCAATGCTCAAAAATACGCGGTGGCATGTGGTGGCTGTCAAAATCATCGCATAGGCTTATTTGATCAATTTCTAATTAAAGAAAACCATATTTTATCTGCTGGTGGAATTAAACAAGCTATTGAAACGGCCAGAAAGAATCATCCTGATTTAAAATTAGAAGTTGAAACAGAAAATATGGATGAGTTTCACGAAGCACTTGCTGCTGGTGCTGACATCATCATGTTAGATGAGTTTAGTCATGAAGACATACGTATGGCGGTTACGCTTACCCAACAGTTTGACGGCGATACAAAATTAGAAGCTTCAGGCAATATTAATTTAGAAACCATTCGCAGCTATGCCGAAACAGGAGTGGATTTCATTTCAACAGGAAGCTTGACCAAACACCTAAGAGCGGTTGATCTCTCGATGCGTTTCACATTTAGTGAATAATTAATTTAAGCAACCTAGAAAGGTTCACTGCTAGACCTACCCGAAAACCGACAAACACACTAGGCGCTGATGCGAATAATTTGCTCGGGTTGTGAGAATCCAAACCCTTGTGCGTAGTTGACACCAAGTTCACGTAATATTTTGATTATTTCTTGGTTTTCAGCAAATTCAGCAATGGTTTTCTTACCGGTAAGATGCCCGATTTCATTAATCGTGCGTACCATTTCTCTATCAATTGGATCATTGACTATGCCTTTAACAAAGCTGCCATCAATTTTCAGGTAATCCACCGGGAATTGTTTTAAATATCCAAACGATGCATGCCCGGTACCAAAATCATCTAGGGCAAACTTACAACCTAAGTTTTTAAGCGTTTCTATAAAGTGGGTCGCTTTAGCATAACTGGCAATCGCAGCCGTCTCGGTAATCTCAAAACAAATTAAAGACGGATCAAGCCCCGTTGTTTCAAACTGATCGATGACAAAATCTAAAAACTTATCATCCGACATACTCTGACCCGATAAATTTATCGAACACATGGCCAGACGTTCGCGTTCATCCGCTTCAGAGACTAGCCATTTGAAGGTATTTGACACCACCCAACGGTCAATCTTTTTAATCAAGCCGTAACGTTCGGCAGCGGCAATAAATAATGTTGGAGAAACCAAGCGATTCTTTTCATCACGCATGCGAAGCAGTAATTCATAATGATCTTTTTCCAAGTCACCTTCATCGTCTAAAGGGTGAATAAACTGACGGAAAATTTCAAAACGATTTTCATCCAGCGCTGTAGTGATACGAGCGGCCCATTGCATTTCACGCTTACGACGAATCAAATCTAAATCGTTTTCTTTAAATACGTGCACCCTATTTCTGCCGCCTTCTTTGGCCGCAGTACAAGCACTTTCAGCAGTGGTCAGTAACTCTTCAACAGTGGTTGAACTATTTGCGATTGGCACCATACCAATGCTTGCTGTGATGTTATAAGTTCTTTCATCCCAAACGAATTGAAAATCATTGACCGCAAGCCTTAAATCCTCAATAACACTTTCGGCTTCAGCCATATTTGCAACTTCACTAATCAATCCAAAATTATCCGAGCTGATACGTGCGATCACATCTCGCCAGCGAATCTTAGACTTAAACAATGCCCCTAATTGGCTTAATAACAAGTCTCCTGCTGCATGACCACAGGTATCATTAATCATTTTGAAACGATCAATGTCTAAATGACAGAGGGTATAGAAATTTTCGTTTGTTCCTACTTTTTGAATCGTATTGGCTAACTGCTTCTCATACTCAGCACGATTCACTAAGCCAGTTAAAATATCATGACTGGCGTGATAACTTAAACGACGATTTAATTCACGTGACTCAGTTACGTCATGAAAAACTAAAACGCCACCAACAACCATATTTTTATCACGCGTACCGCGTATAGGTGCTGCTGTGGATTCTATAAACTGTTCGGTTCCATCCCGCTTAACCATAAGGCTTGGGCGAATGGATTTAATTTTGTTTTTACGACGAATGGAAAGTAATAATGGATTTTCAATTGGCTCACAAGTCTCCTCATGAAATACCCTAAAAATTTCCTTAATTGGTTGGCCTTGAGCTTCGGAAATTACCCATCCTGTTAATTGCTCAGCTACAGGATTCATGTACTCGACCAAACCTTCTGTATCCGTAGAGATGACACCATCACCAATGGCGTCCAAGGTTACCGACGCATTTTCTTTTTCACGCTTAAATTCAGCTTCGTATAAACGGGTCTCGGTTATATCCAACTGAGTAGACACAACACGAGTTAATTTTCCATTCGAATCAAAAATACCTTTGGCTCTGGTGCGTACCCATCGATAATCTCCCCGCTTATGTCGCAAACGGCTGACGTTCTCGAAAAACTCCACTTCATTGTTATAGAACAATTTGAGTTTTTCTTTGGTTACAGGCATGTCATCAGGGTGAATAATTTTAGTTAAGTCGGTTATAAACTCCTTACCTTCCTCATGAGAATAACCCAGCATTGCATGCCAGCGTTTGGAAAAGTAAATGTCGTTGCTGATGATATCAAAATCCCACCAGCCATCATTTGAGCCATCCATAACCAAATCGAGGCGTTCGTTAATGCTCTGTAATTCAGATACCGCACGGTTTCGCTGTAACCAAGGAGAATAACTTGAGGTGATTAATCGAAGTAAAAGTAAAGCATCGCTTGGCCAACGAGAAACGGGGCCATCACAACACACACCCATGAGCCCATGTAAATTATCAGCTGTGCCTACACCTAATAGTAAAATCGCACCAATTTTAGATTCCGTTAAAATAGTTCTGAGTAAACCTTCATTAATAAACAAGGTGTCTAAGGCTTCAAAACTTTTGGCTTGGATAACACTTCGGGTTACGTGTGGCCAATCATTAATCGTTAACTCACGATTTTCAAAGGGCTTATTTAAACGCTCCGAGAATTCTTTAGTATAAAACCCATTGGTCGATACGATGTCGCCAAAACATAAGTTATCATTGATAGGAATAAAAAATGCAGCATTGGCCTCTGCGATTGTGGCTAAACCTGAAAGTGCTTTAGCTAAACCTTTTTCTGTGCCATCAGCAGAGTACTGAGCAAAGTCGATTGCAGCTTTAATTACCTGCAATTCAGTAGATGCACTGAGTGTGCGATTGGCTCGACTTTTAGTGTGCGACATTGGTAATGGGTTATCTACAGTAGCGTAGACTTATCCTCTATTTTTTATAATATTGAGCTTAGTTATCAATAATTTAGGAACATAACAAAGAAACTGTGTAATACACAATGATTACAACACAATCGTGCACGCAAGGCAATCTAAGTGATTGAATTTAGTGTTCTATTTTTGGGTCAGTGAGGCAGAACACTTTATATGCTGCGCCGCACTATTAAAGTGCGGCAATCCAACGGGCAATTATGTTAAGAGAATTAGATTCTAATTTTACTTAATAAAAACCAAAGACAGGCTTGGCCAATAAGTAATTATCAATACGGAAAGCAACAAAATCAGCAAAAATGGCAGTGTCGCCTTATATAACTGCATGATTGGTCGATCGAAACGGTAACTTGCAATAAAGAGGTTCAAGCCTACCGGAGGCGTCATGTAACCGATTTGCATATTCGCTAAAAATATAATCCCTAAATGAATTGGGTGTATGTCAAAACCAAGAGCAACCGGTAAAAGCAGAGGGATTATTAAAACAATCGCAGAGAAGATATCTAAAAATGCGCCCAAAATTAACAAGAAGATATTCAAAAGCAATAAGAAACTTAATTGGCTATCTACTCTAGCGTTAATCCAATCAAATAATTGGTTTGGAATCTCAGCATCAATTAAAAAATTAGTCGAAGCCAAAGACACGCCCAGAATTATTAAAATTCCACCAACCATGACCATAGATTCTCTGACTAAGCCCATTAAGTTTTTGAAGGGAATTTCTCGCAGTATCAATACTTCGACCACAAAAACATATAAGGCTGTGACTGCAGCTGCTTCGGAGACCGCAAAATAGCCCGAATAAATTCCACCTAAAACAATTAAGGGTAAAGGCATTTCCCAAATTGCATCTTTTAATGCCGCTGCAAATTTAACTTGAGAAGAATTTTGTTTGCGTTTTTGTGCATTGGCTTTAATTGAATCACGATTAACCCACCAACAATAAATAGCTAGCATCGCTATCATTAAAACACCAGGTAAAATACCTGCAATAAATAAGTTATCGATACTGGTTTCTGCAATTACATCGGCTTTATCATAATAACTACGCCCTACTTGTTGCGTGACAATGCCATACAAGATTAATGGCAAGGAAGGTGCAAATAAAAGCCCAAGACTTCCACCGGTAGTTACCAAGCCCAAAGAGAAGTTTTCTTTATAACCCGAATCTCTTAATGCTGGATAAAGCAAAGCTCCTAAAGCAACAATAGTGATTCCCGTAGCACCCGTAAAGGCGGTGAAGAATGCACACGCAACCAAGGTCACAATAGCAAAACTGCCAGGCAGTTTACCTAAGAAAGCATCTGACAAATTAACCAAACGTTTTGGAGCATTACTTTCACTAAGAATATAACCAGCAAAAGTAAATAATGGTATTGCTAATAAAATCGGGGTTTCAGCTAGTGTATAAAAACTTTCCGCAACTGAAACGGGGGATCCAAATTCATCTAAAGCAAAGTTCAGTAAGGCTCCCGCTGCAATTACTATGAATAATGGAGCTCCGAAAAGAGCCAAGAGTACTAAAACTATGCCCAATAAAATTGTCATTCCTTAGCCCCTTGTTCAACACTTTTAAGGCTAGATAATGCAAATTCCGAATCTGGTAAATGAGACTGATTAAAATTATTAATAACAAAGCGAATAGCCATCAATAAAAAACCTAGAGGCAAGATAATTTGCAGAATCCATAGAGGAATACCATTAAACGCAACATCTTCAAATTGTTTAGAAAGCAATAAGAGTTGCAAAGAATAGTAACTCATACATAGGCAAATCAGAGCCGCAAAAACATTAGTAAATTTTTGTACCAGTAGATTCACTTTTTGCGGTAAAAATTTGCTGAGTACATCTATGCTGAGGTGTTTATTTTCTCGCGTTGCAATTATTGAACCAATAATGGTGATGTATAAGACTAACATTTTCAGGGCAGGATCTGCCCAGCTAAAACCACTAGAAAAGCCATTTCTTAATACTATTTGCGTAACAGCAATAAACATGGTTGCAAATAGAATAATGATTATTAATGCATTTTCGATTCTGCTAAGAATGGCTTCGCATTGTTTGAGTTTTTGAATTAGTGCTTTCAAGCTCATCCCTAAGAAAGTCTTAAATAATAGATAAGATTGTATTATACGTTGGACTTTCTTGAAAAAAAGCCCAATAGCGTGATGTTTCTGCGACTAGAATTATTTATTCAGTGCTTTCCAGTTCAGTTGTTTTCTCAGCTGACTTAGCTCTAAATGTTTTAATATGTGCTTGAACCTGATTATATAAATCTTTTGGAATCTCGTTCTTTTCAGCTAATGCATCTGTTTGAGCTCTTACTTGAGCCACAATTTTAGCAATCTCTTCTGGATCACCAGACTCAAACTTTACGCCATTATCACGTAATGCTTGCTCAGCTTTTTCATTATCTAAATAATTATCAGAGTCAATTTTTTTGTAGATCTTCCCAAACACTTCTTTAACAATGGCTTGGTCATCACTAGACAATTTTCCGAAGTAGCGCTGATCGATAACTAATGTTCCGTAAATAAAGACTAATGGCTGATCTAGAACGTATTTAATTTTTGTATGCCACTGCAGAGCAATTGCTCCAATTGCAGAACTACCCACAATTTCAAGTAATTGAGTTTGTAAACCGGTTAGCACGTCGGTTAAGGGCAATTTAACTGGAGATAAACCTAAATCTCGCATAAGGCCAAAACTTAACTCATCATCTTCTGGCACCCAAAGCTTCTTACCTTTTAAATCACCCAGAGTCTGCATTTTATTGGCTGACATTAGCTTACCAAATCCACCTTGAGCCATTCCTAGTCCAATAAAGCCTTTCTTTTTCAAGCCTGCATACAGTATTTCGTCCATTTGTTTACGCACATAGTCAGCTTCTTCAGCACTATCAAATAAAAACGGTACTGCGTATATATCCATACCTTTATAAATACGACTAAGACCACCACTGGTAAATGCGCCACCATGCAACTGACCTATACGAATTTTACGAGTAACGCTTGCTTCGTTACCCATTACACCACCGCCGTAAAATTTAACTTTTACTCGACCATTAGTTCGTTCTTTAATTTCTTTTGCACCGGCTCGCATTGCATTCATCCAGGCCGAACCTTCTGGCGCAACTGTGGCAAATTTTAATTGAGCTGCAGATACCCCTTGGTTAGCAAATGCCATAAGTAAAACAATCAAGGTGATTTTAATAGTTGCTGTAATTAATGCTTTCATACTGAACTCGTAACTGTGTGTAATATGTAAATATATATGGGTTCTTGATAATTATTATCAAGTAAAAATGTGTGTTAAATAAGTGTTTTTAATGTACTAAAAATAGTCGTCTGCTGATGCCAATAAACGCTTTGCTTCTTCTTTTGCCATGGTGTTACTCATGGTAAAACCGACCGCATTAGTCTCAGCTTCTAAAACCTCATTAAGTAGCTGGTCATGTAACTCCCGTTCATACAAGGTTCTTGCATAAGAATTAGCATATTCAACTTTTACGGCTAAGTTTTTGCCATTACTGATACTAATCGCTTCTTCAAAATACTTTTTTGCTAATTCTGGTTTACCGCCCAAAGCAGGTGGACGCAGGCTATTAACGATACCCAAATACATTTTGGCAGTTCCTTGTCCGTAGTCTCCATCTAATTGGACAATACGATTTAAAGCAAGTTCAGCTTTAGGCAACTGAGCAATGGCAGACCAATCATCCGCATTACTCCTTATCCAAATTAGCCAACTCGTTGATAGGGCTGATAAGGCATCTATGTCTTTTATATTTGACTTTAAAACACTCTTTTCAAAGTCTTCAAAATCAATTTTATTTAAATCACAGTTTTGTATTTTAGCAAGCATGCAATAAGCTTGAGAACCATGCGCAAAACCGCTGTTAGCTAATTTTTTACTCCGTTCACTGTCTTCAATAAATGCAGCGTTATATAAGGAATACAACTGTGCAGCCGCTCCACGCAATGCAGGGTTCTCAGGGGATTGACGAATTAACCCATCCATTAAAAGTAAAAAAGTCGGGGCGCCCTCACGAACTAGTTCTGGATCATTTTGATCTAGCACTGCCGCGGTTAAGTTTTCAGAAAAACTCATCAAGGGTTTTTCTACCAGCTGAGCACAGGCTGTTAAGCTAAATAAAATGCAAAAAGTTAAGTATCTAAAAGTGTATTTGAAAGACAAAGTTTTATCCTTATAGGAAAAATATAATCTATATTGAATTGTACGTTTTAAATTAAAAAATAACGAAAATTCTTGAAAATTAACAATTTAATGTGCGTGTATCCTAAGTAATTAAAGACCCATTAAACATTGGATTTATAACAAAGAACTTTGGATTTCTGCATATCCTTCATGCTGTAACAACCATTTCTTTACTTCCAACATATATCCACTGGTTTCACCGCAATAACCACCCAAGCCTTTTTGGGCCACTATTCGATGACATGGGATTAAAATAGGTATGCGGTTGCGTCTACAAGCGTTTGCGGCCGCTCTAGGTGAGGTATCAATTGATTTGGCCAATTCACCGTATGTCATCACTTCTCCCACCGGGATTCTGCGTAATGCATTCCAGACTTTTTTTTGAAAGTCGGTTCCCTCGCTGGCAAGTGCCACTTCGTTGAGCTTATTAGGGTTTTCCATATAAGCAAATAATGCATTCCATACTTGATTGCCGGTAGCCGTTTTAGGTAAGACTTCGGCGGTTCCTTGGGGTAAGAATTCCAAGCCAATTAAATTACTATCGTGGGTAATGATTCCAACTACGCCAAATGGGAATGTCAGGCTACCATCGTATTTGGACGGCGAGTTTTTTGAATTTGTCTGCATAGAATCGTTTTAACATAACTCCAAATCTGAAGCTTACCTGAGTTCTTGTCGATTGCAAAAGTGCACAAAAAAAGAGCACACGAAAAATCGTGTACTCTTGATCAATCCTAATTCTTTTTAGCCGCTATAAAAACAGCCTAAAACTAGATTTTTTCTTTGATTCGTGCTGAACGACCAGAACGCTCACGCAAGTAGTAAAGCTTAGCTCTACGTACATCACCGCGACGTTTTACTTTAACACCAGCGATTGATTTGCTATGTGTTTGAAAAACACGCTCTACGCCTTCGCCATGTGAAATTTTACGAACTGTAAATGCAGAGTTTAAGCCACGATTACGAATTGCAATAACCACACCTTCAAAGGCCTGGATACGCTCACGAGTACCTTCAACTACACGTACATCAACTACGACTGTATCGCCAGGACTAAATTCTGGTAAGTCAGTTCTTAATTGTTCTTGCTCTAATTGCTCAATGATATTGCTCATTGTTATCTACCTTTTAAACGTTGTAGAAAAATCTACACAAAATAATAAAACTACATTTAGCCTTAGTCTTCCTCAAGTAAATCTGGACGCCTAAGACGTGTTCTTTCTAGCGCCTGTTCAGCACGCCATTTTGCTATCGCTTTATGATCACCACTCATAAGTACTTTTGGTACTTCTTGACCATCAATCTCAGCAGGTCTGGTGTAATGCGGATAATCTAAAATACCCTGCATAAAAGAATCTTGTTGTGATGACTCATCATCTCCCAAAACTCCTGGCAGCAAACGTACTATCGAGTCCATCAGGACTAAGGCGGGTAATTCTCCACCTGATAGTACGTAATCACCTATCGACAATTCCATATCTACATCACGTTCAATTAAACGTTCATCGATACCTTCGTAACGACCTGCCAGCAGTATCAAACCCTGGCTTTGCGACATAGTAATTGCCAACTTTTGCTGCAAAACTTGTCCCGCTGGTGATAAATACACAACAGGACTACCTTGCGGCGCAATTTCTTTAACTTGTTGGATGGTTTTGCGTAATGGCTCAACTTTCATCACCATTCCAGGTCCGCCGCCATAAGGTCGATCGTCCACTGTTGCATGTACATCCGAAGTATTGTCTCGCGGGTTCCAAACCTGCAATGTGACCCTACCTTCTTTAATTGCTCGACCGACTACACCGATATGAGCAAAGCTTTCCACTTCTTGTGGAAATAAACTAATGATATGTATCTGCATGCTTACACATCAATCAGCTAAATAATCTTCATCCCAAGCGACTAGAATTTGTTTTTTTTCTAAATCAACTTGCTTGATGACTTGATCCCAAATATAAGGAATCAACGTTTCTTTTAAATCTAATTTTGCTTTGGTGTTATTGGAATCAGACTTCTTTTTTAGTAAGTCTTTTTCACGTTTTGCTAACACCTTGGCGTCTGTTTCTTTTCCATGCACAATAAGAACGTCGTTAGCTCCTGTTGCCAGCATGTCAACTACCTGACCAAATTGAAACCCACTATCGTTAACAACGCTTAAGCCAATAAGGTCCTTCCAGTAAAACTCACCCTCAGGCAAGCTTTCTAGTTGGTCGTTATCGATGTAAATCTCATAACCTTTAAAAACTTCAGCTTGTGTTCGATCTTGTATTCCATCAAACAAGGCCAATAAGCCCTTGGTCTGAAGTTTAGTTTTAAAAGCTTCTTGTTTAATCCAAGCACTGGATTTTTTACTACTATCTTTAAGCCACCAGGTTTTGTAACTAAAGATATTATCTTTTGGTTCTGTATGCGAGAGTATATTTACCCAGCCCTTTAAACCAAAAAAGCCTACAACTTTACCGACCAGTATGCGGTCACCCTCGGTTGTAGACATTTTTAATTAAGCAGCAGCCTGTGCTTTAGCATTTTGCTTGATTAAAGCACGTACGCGATCTGAAGGTTGTGCACCTTGACCGACCCAGTGATCAACACGAGCTTGATCTATACGTAGAGCTTCTGCATTACCTTTAGCAAGCGGATTAAAAAAGCCTAAACGCTCAATGTAACGGCCATCGCGACGGTTGCGGCTATCTGTAACAACAATGTGGTAAAAAGGCGCTTTTTTAGCCCCACCACGAGATAAACGAATTACTACCATTATAGTTTCCTCAAAATTCTTAAAAATCAGTACAAAACTCGCATTATTCAGGCTTTTTCTGTACTAAAAAAACCGTCACTTAGGTGTTCAGCAAAGAATCAATCCTTCACAAGAAACACTAGCAACGGCTTATGTTCGTAGTTAGCCAGCTATTTTACGAGAATTTGAGCAAAATGTACACTTAAATGCACATTGCTATTGTTAATCTTCGCTCAGATAAGACTTGGCTAGAAATACACTTTCACCAATCCACTTTAAGTTTGCTTAATTTGAGCATGTATATATGTTATTTGAGCCAAAGACTTGTAATATTTTTTAAGTACAAACAAACACTTAAACGGCAAAATCTATTATTGTAAGCCGCCTGGAAAACGATTCCCCATAGCGCGCATCATCTTTTTCATTCCGCCTCCGCGCATTTTTTTCATGGTTTTCTCCATTTGCTTAAATTGCTTAAGTAAGCGATTGAGATCTTGGACTTGCATACCTGCGCCCGCAGCAATGCGTTTTTTTCGTGATGGATTGATTAAACTTACAAAACGTCGTTCTTTTGCAGTCATCGAATTAATCAAGGCAATTTGATGAATGAGCGCCTTATCTGAAAGCTGTGCAGGCATATTTTGCATGGCTTTGGCTCCACCCGGTAGTTTCTCCATCAAAGACGCGATTCCACCCATTTTCAACATTTGTTCATATTGATCTTTAAGATCAACCATGTCGAAACCTTTACCTTTTTTAAACTTACGAGCAAGCTTTTCAGCTTTACTCTTGTCAACTTGTTGCTCAACTTGCTCGACCAAGCTGACTACATCACCCATACCTAAAATACGCGAAGCAATACGCTCAGGATGAAAAACTTCTAATGCATCTATTTTTTCGCCTAAACCAATGTACTTAATCGGCGCACCAGTTATCTGTCTGACAGACAAGGCTACACCACCACGCGCATCACCATCGGCCTTGGTTAAAACCACACCAGTAAGAGTAAGTGCTTCTGAAAACGCTTTTGCCGCATTTACCGCATCTTGCCCAGCCATAGAGTCAACTACAAATAAGGTTTCATTTGGCTTTAAAAAGTCATGTAAAACTTTTATTTCCGACATCATGTCAGCATCAATACCTAATCGCCCAGCTGTATCGACAATAAGCACATCCATCTGAGATAAACGGGCTTGTTCGTGTGCACGTTTAGCAATAGCTAATGGTTTTTCATCTGGACTAGAACTTAAGTAGGTAACATCTACCTGACTGGCAAGCGTTTCTAATTGTTTAATCGCTGCAGGTCGATAAACATCAGCACTGACAAGAGCAACTTTTTTCTTTTGGCTTTTTAGTTGAAGTGCTAATTTTGCAGCTGAAGTGGTTTTACCAGCCCCCTGTAATCCTGCAAGTAAGATTACTGCTGGAGGTTCGGAGACCAAATTTAAGCTTTCTGTTTTTTGCCCAAGTGCATTAATTAATTCATCATGCACTAATTTGATGAGAGCCTGGCCTGGTGTCAGGCTTTTAGAGACCGTTTCACCAACCGCTTTTTCTTTGACTTGAGCGACAAACTCTTTAACTACCGGTAAAGCAACATCTGCTTCAATCAAAGCCATACGCACTTGGCGCATAGTGTCTTTGATATTATCTTCTGTTAAGCGACCTTTACCTTTAAGACTCTCAACAACACCGCTAAGGCGTTCACTTAAACGATCAAACATGAATATTTCCTATGTATATAGCATTACCCGGTCAGAGACGACAAGAATTCAAATTTTATAACTGAATTATAACGGATGTTTTTAATGCTTGTATGTTGCTTTTGCCCAGTACGAAAGATGAGCCGACTTAGATTTCGAAATTCTCATTACCCATTAAGCGAATAACATTACGCTCTGGTATTTGCGCATGCAATTCCTGCATGATTTGTTCTTCACTACCAGGTTTAAGGTGAGTAATCCAAATATCAGTTTCATGCTTTAATTTTTTTAAGTCCAAAGCCAATGTTTCTGGACAGTAATGACCAGAAACTTCTGCTAAGTCTTTTAATTCGTCTACAAAGGCGGCCTCTACAATGAAAACATCCAGTTTTTCCAAGGCATTCAGTTCAGGCCATAGAGTATCGTTTGATTTACTATCGCCGCTAAATGCAAAAATCCCACCATCTGGGCACTTAACAATATAAGCAAAACAGGGAACAACGTGGTTTACATCAACCGCTTGGAAAGTTGCACCGTTTAATTCAACCACATCTTTGTTTTCCATTGGATGAAAAATAATAGATGGATTTTCTTTATTAGGTAACTCTGTAAAATCTGGCCACATAACCCAATTAAAGATATGTTTACGAATCGCCTCAATAGTTGCGGCACTCGCGTGGACGTTAAGTGGGTGATCAACTTCACCAAAAATTGTATCGATAAGAAGCGGTAAGGCAACGGTATGATCAAGGTGCGAGTGAGTGATGAAAACATGCTTAATGTTCTTCATTTGAGAAATGCTTAAATCACCAATACCAGTGCCACAGTCGATCAACACTTCTTGACCAACTAATATGGAGGTTGTACGTAAGGCGGCTCCAATTCCTCCACTGCAGCCTAGTATTCGAATTTGCATGATTTTTCTAGTTGTCCGATAATTCTATCCAGGTTAAGACATTCAAAACCTTAGGTATAAATTTTTTGTTCTTGTTATTTTTGAAAACGTATCAATCACTTAGAGGGTATACTAGTGCTTTATTTAGTTACAATCAATCCCAAGAACAAGTTTCTTAAGTTTTGATTATCTCTTTTATTAAACCAGCTCACCATCAAATAAGAACAAAACTGTGGACTTAATCACAATATTAGTCATAATTTGCTCGCTTTTACTACTTTGTTCAGCATTCTGGCTGTTCAATTCCTTAAGAATACGCGCTTTAAACCCTAATATTGACTCTAGTCAGCAATCAAAAGCCCAGCGTCTACTAATTTCAATCAGTGCTTTCTTATATGTAGCCTTAGTTGCACTACAAGCCATACCCTTTAGCCAAGATGGTAATAATTTTTTACAATTCAGTATTGGTAGTGCCATTGCTGTTGTAGGTTTGGTCTACTTAATTATTGGCTTGTATTTTTATACACGCCCAAATATGCAAGGCTTAGCCTTTGTACTTTTTCTACTAACTGCAATTTGTTGTTTAGGCTTACTATCAACCGATAGCAGTTTCAATCTGAGTAAAAACGGTTGGGCCTTGTACCTACATTTAATCTTGTCTCTGTGTTCGTATGCTTGTTTATCAGTAGCAGCATTACTTACCGTAATTGCACCATGGCAAAGTCGACGTCTACGACTTAAACCGGCTACCGCCAGTGGTTTTCTTCCATCGCTTGAATCATTAGATAATGAAACTTTCCAATTAATCTTAATTGGTTTCTGTCTCTTAACCGTTGCATTATTAAGTGGTTTTTTCTTTTTAGAAAACCTCAGCGCTCAGCACCTACCGCATAAAGTCATTCTTTCTTTATTGTCATGGTTTGTATTTGGGATTTTATTACTAGGTCGCTGGAAACTTGGCTGGCGAGGTAAAACTGCAATGCGCTTTGCCTTGTTAGGATTCTTCTTACTACTGCTGGCTTATTTTGGTAGTAAATGGGTACTAGAAGTGATTCTTAATCGTTCTTGGAATTGATTTAGTCTGATATTACCTTGCTTTTTTTCACAACAGCCCCAACAATTCACCTTATCTGAATCACATCTTAGCGAGTTACCTTCTTGGCCGATTTATCAATCGGTGCCTTAATTGGCATCTTAATTTTATTACTTTGTCTCTCAGCATTCTTCTCGAGTACTGAAACCGCTCTCATGAGCTTAAATCGATACCGTCTACGCCATTTGGTAAAAAAAGGACATCGCACTGCAATCTTGACTGAAAGATTACTGCAAAGACCAGACCGTCTAATCGGTATTATCTTAATTGGAAATAATGTGGTCAATGTAGGCGCGACCATGTTGACCACAGTGATTGGTTTTAGGTTGGGCGGTGAATTAGGTGCAGCTGCTGCGGGTGGCATACTTATTTTATTGGTCTTAGTCTTTGCTGAAGTTACCCCAAAAACACTGGCTGCGCTTTATCCTGAAAAATTAGCACTGCCCTCTTCCTACGTTTACTACCCTCTACTGAGAGTCATGTGGCCTTTGGTTTGGGTATTGAATTTTCTAACCAATGGGCTATTGAGACTCTTTGGTGTGAAATCCAGTTTAAATCTACAACAGCTAGGCCGAGAAGAACTTCGTACCATTGTGCATGATTTTGGTGGCGAAGTAAGTAAGCGTCACCAAGAAATGATGTTAGGTGTTTTAGACTTAGACAGTGTTACCGTGGAAGACATCATGATTCCACGTAATGAAGTGGAAGGCATTGATCTAGATGATGATTGGCATGAAATATTAGAACAGATTCAAACTAGCCAGCACACCTGGTTACCGGTGTTTAGTGATGATATTGATCAAGTAATTGGTATGTTGCATTTACGCAAACTCATTCGTGATTTAAGCCGTAATACTTTAGAACGCGACATCTTAATTAAACATCTGCAAGAACCATACTATATTCCCGAAACTACCCCTTTAAACCAACAACTCATGGAGTTCCAGAAGAATCATAGGCGTATTGGTTTAGTGGTTGATGAGTACGGCGATATTCAAGGCTTAGTGACTTTAGAAGATTTATTAGAAGAGATTGTAGGAGAGTTCAACCAAACCGAAGTTAACTTACAAGACGATGTTTTTGTTGAGAGTGCAAAAAGCTTTCTGGTTCAAGGTTCAGCTCATGTACGTGAGCTTAATAAATCTCAAAATTGGAATCTACCCATTGATGAAGCCAAAACATTGAATGGCTTAATTCTGGAAGAGCTTGAGAATTTTCCTAAAACGGGCGATCGACTCAGTATAGGAAATTACGATTTGGAAATAGTACATGCCAAAGCGAATACTATTAAAACCGTGAGAGTGATAGAGAAATTACCAGAGCCTGAGTAAGAAATTTGGAGTAGCCAAAAGATAAAAAAGCCGCTCATTTGAGCGGCTTTTTTGTATATTGACTTTCAAACAATACAGAGATTAATAGCCACCATTTGCAGCTGCTGCATCAATACACTCTTTCTCAACATAAGGTACATTCGCAATATCTAAGAAAGAAAGAACATTGGCGATTTCAGCATAGTTCAATGTCGCAATCAAACCAACGACTGTTAGTACTATTGTATATGGCAATGCCAATTTAACCATTTCCAGATATGACAATCGAATCAATGGCGCTATTGCTGAGGTCAATAAGAACAAGAATGCGGCTTGACCATTTGGAGTCGCAACCGATGGAAGGTTGGTACCAGTATTGATCGCGATTGCAAGCTGCTCGTAATGCGAGCGGTCAATCAGTCCACTACAGAAAGCTTGTTCAACTTCCTTGATATAAACAGAGGCTACAAATACGTTATCACTCATCATTGAAAGCACGCCATTCGCCACAAAGAACATACCCGGTTGACTATTCAGATCCTTACTAAACACATATTCAATCACCGGTTTGAACAAACCATTATCTGCAATCATGGCTACAATCACAAAGAAGACCGCTAATAAAGCTGTAAATGGAAGCGCTTCTTCAAAAGCTTTACCGATTTGATGCTCTTCAGTTACACCAGTAAAGGTTGTCGCTAAAACAATAACCATTAAACCAATCAAACCTGGCTGAGCTACATGTTTATACAGAGCAAGCACAAGCACTATCGCCACCAAACCTTGTGCAATTAGAGACGCATTGTCACGAACATTTCGTTTTGCCGATTCATGCTTATCGAAGTCTTGTAAAACTGTGCGTACATCCTGAGGCAATTGATAGCCATAACCGAAGAATTTTATTTTTTCAACGAACACACAGGTTAAGAGGCCTGCCACGAAAACGGGTAAGGAGACCGGCGCAACCATAGAAAAGAAGCCAACAAAATCCCAACCGAGCTTCTCAGAAATAATGATGTTTTGCGGCTCACCAACTTGCGTCATCACGCCACCCAGAGCCGTACCTACACCTGCGTGCATCATCAGATTACGTAAAAACCCACGAAATTCTTTCAACTCTTCACGATCGATGTCGGGCTCACCCTCTTCGGCGTATGTGCCACCCGATGCCACCTTGTGGTATACCGAATAGAAGCCAACAGCTACAGTGATGATAACCGCGATAACAGTCAGGGCATCTAAAAAAGCAGAAAGAATAGCTGAGATTGCACAAAACAAGAAAGACAGAACTATTTTCGAACGGAAACGCAACAACACTTTAGTAAAGACAAACAACAACATGTCTTTCATGAAGTAGATACCTGCCACCATGAACATCAATAATGCAATAACGGGTAGATTAACCTCTAACTCATGCCATGCATGCTGAGGTGTTGTCATGCCAATTAAAATAGCCTCAAGTGCAAGTAAACCACCTGGTTGCAATGGATAACATTTTAAAGCCATCGCCAGAGTCAAAATGAACTGTCCAACAATAATCCATCCAGTAATAAAACCACCTAGCATATGATAGAGAATGGGGTTCATTATTAAGAACGCAATTATGGTGAACTTATACCAGTCGGGAGAATTGCCCAAAAAATTCTTGGCAAAAGCTTGGGTCATTGTCATATGTTGGCTCATTGGAGGCCCTTTTCGATTATTGTAATGATTTGCTTGGATGCACTTGAAGAATGTGCTGCATTAAATTATTTTTTTCTACTATTAGAATATAAGTAACTTAAGCGCGTGTTATTTAACGAATTTTAACGCGTTTACGCATGCTTGCCTAGTAAGAACTCAATAAGTCTAAGTAAAAAACAAAAACTACTGTTGGCGCCAAATATCTTGTCCAGCTTTTGCCGCTAATTTATCCAAAAATTGCTCATGACTGACGCATTCTTCAGCACTTGCAGCTTTGAGAACTAAGTTCAGTTGAGGGTCAATTTCGAACTTGCCTTCGTCGCTCGCGGTTTCGCTGGCACTCTCCGCTCCAAAAAGCGTTTCCTGACCACCGGTCATTGCTAAATAAACATCTGCCAATAAGCGAGCATCAAGTAATGCACCGTGTAAATCACGACCTGAATTATCCACAGCGTAACGCTTGCATAGAGCATCCAGACTGTTTCTTTGTCCTGGATGCATTTTTCTCGCCATCGGTAAGGTATCTAATACTGAACACTGCGATTCAAGGTTTGCTCTTGCCGGTTTCAATAAAGCTAACTCATGATTTAAAAAGCCCATATCAAATGGGGCATTATGAATAACCAGTTCGGCATCACCTACATATTCAAGAAAATCCTCAACAATATTGGCAAATAAGGGTTTGGAACTTAAAAACTCTGAAGACAATCCATGCACCGCTTCTGCCCCAGCATCGATATCGCGCTCAGGATTAAGATACACATGAAAATCATTACGCGTTGGTCGTCTATCAATTAATTCAATACACCCAATCTCAATAATCCTATGACCTTGTCTAGGTTCTAATCCTGTAGTTTCAGTATCCAGTACTATTTGTCGCATATGAGTTTTCTCTTAAATAATTTTTGACTGCTCGGCAAGCATTATATCAACCGCTTCATTGGCTAACTCATCGGCCAGTTCATTATCAGCATGGCCTGCATGCCCTTTGATCCAATGCCAAGTGATTTCATGCCGTTGGGCTTCTTTATCTAATTCCTGCCAAAGGTCTTTATTTTTAACTGGTTTTTTTGCGGCGGTTCTCCAAGCTCGTTTTTTCCAACCTTCCATCCATTCTAATATTCCTTGCTGAACATATTTAGAATCGGTATGCAAATCAACCAAAGTACGCTTTTTAAGTGCTCGTAAGGCCATAATCGCAGCAGTTAACTCCATTCGATTATTGGTAGACACTTCTTCAGAACCCTTAATTTTTTTATACTTACCATCATGTTTACCTTGAGCACGTAATATTGCTCCCCACCCACCAGGGCCAGGATTACCGCGACACGCACCATCAGTATGAATAATTACATGCGGTAAGTCTTTTTTTGTCAGGCCGAGTGTGTTTGTCATTAATCTTGGTAGTCTTTTGGATGATGAGTAGATTTTACTGGGACTGGCACTAAATTTACATTAACTTTTTTATTTAACGCTGATTGCTTTAGTTTTCGGTTGTGATTAACTAATTGCAAAGCACTTTTCTTAGGTGAACGTTTTGTCATTCGCATAGGCGTTAGCGTAAAGTGCTTTAAGCTGGCTTCATAGTGGTAGATTAAACCCAATAAAGGAAAGGTGTTGACTCTTTGAATAGCACTGCACTTTTCTCTATGAAAATTTATTCTTGAAAGGTTTGGTGAAACCAGTGTATTAATTTGCGTTACATCGTAATTTAATAAACGTAACCAATCATTCAAACGAAATAGACTTAATTCATTTTGAATATTGGAAACGGTTTTATCTTTCCAAAACCAAAATTTACGAGATAATTTTCTCAAGGGATTAAACCCAAAAACGGTCAAACGCCCACCATCACTTAAAATTCTTGTGACCTCTCTCAATAATGCTCGCGGATCTTGCATTTGCTCCAAACCATGCCACAACACTACCCAATCAACACTATCGGTTTCTATATTTTCACCTGTTGTCGTGGCACAAAGATGTGAATCCATAAAGCGTGCATTAAATACACATGGCTTATTTATGCCCAAAGAATCCCCGACCAGACCCTGATGTACAGACGAATCACAGATTAAGGCAACCGACTTATTAGCCGAATTACTTAAGGCTTGTTGCAGAAGTTTAGACTCCTGCTGTAAAACAAAATTGCCATAAGGGCTTTCCCACCAGTAAGACTGCATTACAATAGCTCACAGATCAACAACATGTGATGAGTTTACCATGTCAGAAACCAAAACACTCAAGGTAAGCCCTCTTGCGGCGTTTCAAGATAACTATATTTGGGTAATCCACGATACGGAAAACCCACAAAATATTGCTGTGGTGGATCCAGGCGACGCCAATGTTGTAAAAAATGCCATAAGAAACAAAAAATGGAATTTACAAGCCATTCTGATTACTCATCACCACCATGACCATGTTGGTGGCTTGCTGGAACTCAAGCAAGAATTCTCAGTCCCAGTTTATGGGCCTGCCATGGAATCCATACAAGGTATTGATTTTAATTTGGGCCACGCCGATACAATTAATATTAAAAACACCCATTTAAATTTTTCAATTATTGATTTACCTGGCCATACTCTAGGTCATATTGCCTATTATGGTCATAGGTCAGTCTTTTGCGGAGACACCTTGTTTAGTGGCGGTTGTGGAAGAATGTTTGAAGGAACGCCCAAAGAATTTTATGAGAGCTTATCTAAATTAGCCGATCTTCCTGAGGAAACAGCCGTTTACTGCACTCATGAATATACTGAGGCAAATCTAAAATTTGCTTGTTATGCAGAACCTGACAATAGCGATATTTCAGCCTACAATGATTATGTAATTGCCCTGCGCGCTAAAAACAAAATCACTCTACCAAGCACGATTGCTTTAGAGAAAAAAATAAACCCTTTTTTGCATTGTGCAAATGAAAGTTTACAACTAAGCTTAGCTAATATTAGCAAGCTTTCAAAAGAAGAATTACTCAATAAACCGATAGACACCTTTGCTACACTAAGAAAACTAAAAGATAATTTCTAAACACTATTTAATAAATTCAATAACAAGAAAAAAATATGCCAATCAATATTTCTAATTTGCACAAAGCTTTTTGTCTTGTGCTTAGTTCATTTTTTTTAATCGCTGTAAATGCTGATACTCAACAAGCAATTGAAATTGAAAAACCACGTTTTATTGAGGGCATAGATTACATAGTCATTGACGAGCCGCCTAGTGATAACGAAGCAGCTCTTGCACTTCAAAGTACTGCTTTTATTTCAGGGCGTATTTATGATTCCTTGATATATAATTTTACCCTTCCAGAGCAAACCAGCAGTGAAGCTACAAAACGTATCAATTCCCAATACAACTGGTATAAGCGCCATCCAGAATACATGCAACGTGTATGGTCGCGAGCTGACTTGTATATGTATCACATCACTCAAGAGCTTCAGAAAAGAAACTTACCCATGGAACTGGCGCTTCTTCCTATAGTTGAAAGTGCCTTTGATGCATTTGCCTACTCGCATGGTCGTGCTGCTGGTCTATGGCAAATTATTCCTGGAACAGGAAAGTACTTAGGTGTTAAACAAAATTGGTGGTATGACGGCAGACGAGATGTTTTAGACTCTACCAATGCCGCTTTAAATTATCTAGAAAGTTTACATCGAGAATTTAATGGTGACTGGATGCTTGCTATAGCGGCTTATAACAGTGGCGCAGGAAATGTTCGCAAAGGCATACGCCGAAACAAACGCAAAAACCTACCTACTGATTTTTGGTCTCTGCCCTTACCCAAAGAAACCAGAGCTTATGTGCCCAAATTATTAGCACTAAAGAAACTCTACCAAGACTATTCAACACGCGAATTATTACCCGCGATTGCCAATGGTCCGCATTTTCAAGTGGTTGAAACAGGCTCGCAGATTGATTTAGCCACAGCAGCAGAACTTGCTGAAATTGATATCAATACACTTTATCAACTTAATCCTGGATTTAATCATTGGGCAACAGCGCCCAAAGGTCCGCATCGCTTACTTATTCCTAATGCTCAGGCTGAGAACCTTCGCCAAGGTTTAAAAAACCTACCTGAAGATCAACGCATTAAGCTTGCGAGATATAAAATTAAATCCGGCGATACTATTGGCGTTCTAGCGCGTCGTAACAAAACCACAATTCAAGCCATTCGCCAAGCCAATGGTATGCGTAATAACAACTTACGTGCGGGTAAATATCTATTAATTCCGCAAGCAAGTACCAATTTAACGGCTTATACCAAAAGCAAGGACTCTCGCTTAAATAATTTACAAAGTCGAAACAGAAATGGTAACAAAATAAATTACCAAGTACGTTCTGGCGATAGTTTTTGGACTATAGCTAAACGTTATGGAGTTAGCACACGTCAAGTAGCCGCATGGAATGGAATGGCTCCAAGAGATACCTTAAAAGTTGGACAAAATCTTGTTATTTGGACCAAAGATAATCAAAACAACTCAGCAGCATCAATCTCTGCACCAAGCACTACTAAACGTATTCGATATACGGTTCGTCGAGGGGATACCTTATCGGGAATCGCCCAAAAGTTTAAAGTTAAAACCTCTCAACTTAAAGAATGGAATCGCTCAAAACTAAAAAAATACTTATCTCCAGGTCAGGTGTTAACCATCATGGTTGATGTACGTAAGCAATCTGCAACATAAACAACTCTGAGTTACAATACGCACTATGCGTTAAGTAAACAAAAACATAAGGCGCAATTAGATTAATCAAAATTGGAGTTAATACGATGGGATTTTTAAGTGGCAAACGAGTATTAATCGTTGGACTTGCTAGTAACCGCTCAATTGCTTATGGCATTGCAACTGCTATGCATCGCGAAGGCGCTGAATTAGCATTTACTTATCAAAATGAGAAACTACAGCCGCGGGTCGAAAAAATGGCTGCTGAATTTGGCAGTGAACTTTGTTTCCCATTAGACGTTGCTCATGATACTGAAATTGAAAGCATGTTTTCTGAATTGGGAAAACATTGGGATAGTCTGGATACGATTGTGCATTCCGTTGGTTTTGCTCCGCGTGATCAGTTAGCCGGTAAATTTTTAGATAGCGTTACCCGTGAGGGCTATCAAATAGCTCACGACATTAGCGCTTATAGTTTTGTAGCGCTGGCTAAGGCCGGAAGAGAAATGCTCAAGGGACGTAATGGTTCGTTACTTACCCTTAGTTACCTGGGCGCGATTCGAGCCATCCCAAATTACAATGTTATGGGTTTAGCAAAAGCGAGTTTAGAAGCCAGTGTGCGCTTCTTGGCTGCTGATATGGGTCCCGAAGGAATTCGTGTAAATGCCGTATCGGCTGGACCAATCAAAACACTTGCAGCTGCGGGTATTAGTGGCTTTCGAAATATTCTTGGACACGTTACTGAAACCGCACCTTTGCGTAAAAATATTACTGCTCTTGATGTTGGTAATACAGCTGCTTTCTTGTGTTCTGACTTAGCAGCGGGTATTACTGGAGAAGTTGTCTATGTTGATGGCGGGTATTCAAATGTGAGCATGATGAATATCTAAAACGTCAGCAAAGAATCAACACATAATAAAAAAAGCCGCATTAAATGCGGCTTTTTTATTATGTGATTATGTTGTCTGTGGTTCTTCTTGAAACTCTATTCGTTCATCAAATAAGGCCTCACCCTCTCTGGATGCAATGATGGTCGCACAGCTTGCATCGCCGAGAACATTAACACTGGTTCTAAGCATATCTAGGACTCTATCTACAACAAATAAGACTCCTACCGCTTCAACGGGTAAACCGACAGCAAGTAAAATTACCGCAATTGCTACCAGGGATGCCGAAGGAATGCCGGCAACACCAATTGAGGTTAACAGAGCGGTAACTACAATTAAAAACTGCTCGCCAAAACCTAAAGGTATTCCGTAAGCCTGTGCAATAAACATTGCAGCAACGCATTCGTATAAGGCGGTACCATTCATATTGACCGTTGCTCCAAGAGGAAGTACAAAACTGCTTACTTTATTTGAGACACCTACATTCTTTTCAACACAATCCATAGTCACAGGTAATGTTGCTGAAGACGAAGCAGTAGAAAATGCGGTTAATAAAGCCGGTGAAACTGCCTTATAGACTCGCAATGGGCTAACTCTACCTATGAACTTCAAGAAAGCGGGCATGGTCACAATGACATGAAAAGCCAAAGCCAGAACTACTGTTAGAGCAAACCACAGCAAAGGCTTTGCTGCATCAAAACCTGTTTCGATAATAACAGCAGCCACTAAGCCAAATACCCCAATCGGTGCAAACGCCATGATAAATTCTGTCATTTTCATCATGACTTTAAAAATGCCATCCCAGAATTTATATAAGGGTTCGGCATTTTCGTGTGGTAGTTTTGTCATAAAAAAACCAAACAACAAACTAAACACAATCAAGCCTAGCATTTGCCCTTCTGCTGCAGCCTTCACGATATTGGGCGGTAACATCCTCAAAAATATTTCGACGATATCTCCACTGTTACGATTACCGACTTTGCTCTTTGCCTGTTCAGCATATTTTTCAATGGCTAATTCTTTTTGTACCGGTGTTCCCTTTGAATCAACACCTGGTTTAATGAAATTAACCAGTAATAAACCCACCAGAATGGCAGCTAATGAGGTAGCAGCATAGAAGAGTAAGGTACGTCCACCTAAGCGACCCAAATTGCCACCAGAGCCAATTCCAGCAATGCCTACAATAACTGAAGAAACAATTAATGGGACAATCAGCATTTTTAATGCATTAATAAATAGGGTGCCTATAAAATTAAAAACACCTAGAGCTGACACTCCACCAATTGCAGAGTCTACATTTAAAAAAGAGCCAACAACTGCCGCCAGAATAAGAGCTATCAATATCTGCCAGTGTAATTGCATTGAGCTTATTTTTTTAAACATGCGCCCTTCTTTATTATTAATTATTAATTTTTGTAAACAAAAGTATAAGTTAATTCTAACTTAAGATGCAATTAATTCAATGCATCGTCTCGCACAGTCGGAATCTCTATATTTGCATTTTCTCTTAAACTAGAAATATAGGCATTAAGCTCATTAAAACCAGACTGATTTGCTAATGCGCGTGCATTGGCCGCTTTTTCAGATTCACTTAATGTCGATATATCAGCCTGCTTAACTTCATTAAGGAGAAAGATCGCGTAATCCCCATTATTGAGTCCAACGCCTTGTTCCACAGCAGTGTTCTCAATCGGTTTCTCAGCTTGGAAAATAGCGTTTAGCAAATCACGTTGAACGCCAGCTTGAGATCTATTTAATAGAGTACTCGGCGTAAAACTATAACCATTTGCTTCAGACTTAAGTTTTAATTCTTCTTCAGAACTAATTTCAGCCTGTAGAGCTAAACCCAATTCAGTCGCTTTAGCACTTGCTGCTTTCTGCTCTAATCCAGCTCGCAAGCTGACTTTAACTGAATCCAATGACTTCTGACTGACATCACGGTAATCAAGTACTCTTAAAAACACGGCTTGTTCGGTAGAAACGGCTAATAAATCAGAGTTTGTACCATCGCGTAACTCATCACTGAATGCCGCGTCTTTGACTACTTGATTGGATGC
>CALHVH010000154.1 GCA_938039225.1 uncultured Gammaproteobacteria bacterium | reverse complement strand
TATTGACCCTGTTGTGCAGAGTTTATTGCCCAATTACGTAAAAAGCCGTCGCTTAGAAATATTCCAGCTGCAACGCTTGGCGGCAGATAACGACTTCGATAAGATTCGCCTTATCGGTCATAATTTAAGGGGTTCTGGTGGGCTTTACGGCTTAAATACGATCAGTGACTTTGGTAAACAGATTGAGGAATATGCCTTAAATACGGATCAAATAGGTCTAGAGAAAGTCATTCAGGCCCTGCACGACTATCTTGATGGCTTAGATTATTAATTAGAATTTATTGCTCAAATTGCTTAGTTTTATAAGTACTGTTCGAAAATCACACAAAATTGAGCCCGTCTCTGAAAGTTCAATAAACTCCCCCTAAACCAAACAGCAAAAATTAGATATAGTTCTAAGAATTTACCTAGCATATCTGTCATAATAGCTTGTTAATTATGAATATTTCTAGATTAAGGTAGCTCATGGCGCTAAAAGCACTCATCATCGATGATTTCGCAGACTTTAGGAAGTTGATGTCTCATCACATCACTACCCAATGGCCTGATGCTGTTGTTGTGGAACATGATCCCGTTACTCAGGGCAAGTTACCCAGTCATTTCACAGGCTCGGGCTATGATGTGGTTCTACTTGATCATGAATTGGGTGAAGAAAATGGCTTAGATTGGTTAAGGTACTTCAAGCAGCTGCCAGGCTTTCCACCAGTCATATTTATGACCTCGCATGGTGATGAGCTATTAGCAGTTAAGGCAATCAAGTCTGGTGCCGAAGATTACATACCTAAACAAAAAATAAATCATGAATTTATTGTAAAAGTAATCAAAAACGCTGTGCGTAAAGGTAAACAAGAGTCTGCCTTGTTTGATAAAAATCGTGATAAAAAGTCAAAGGCTCCGTCAGAAATAGATATTCCTGGTTATAGAATAATTAAACCACTTACACGCGGTATGTCCTCATCAGTCCTATTAGCACATAGTGAGGAACTGAATCGCGAAGTTGTACTTAAAGTGTTATTGCAAATACCTGAAAGTAATAATGAATCAGCTAGTGCCTTTGAACGCTTTATTCAAGAATACGAGGTGATTACTAAGTTAAATCACCCTAATATCGTTAAGATTTATGCTCATGGTGCGTCTGCTGATCAAGCTTTTATTGCCATGGAATATTTTCCGCGTGGTGATTTAAAGCAACGATTAAAAGAAATAATGCCAGCATCAATGGCGATTACCTATTTACGTCAAATGACTGAAGCTATACAAGTGCTTCATCAGGTTGGGATTTTACATAGAGATTTAAAACCCGCTAATGTCATGGTTCGTGAAGATGACAGTATTGCTCTCATTGATTTTGGTTTGGCCAAACAGACTCAGGTTGATATTGACTTAACCTTAACCGGTGAAATCTTTGGTACTCCATATTATATGAGTCCGGAACAAGGTCATGGAGATACGGTTGATGAACGCAGCGATTTATACAGTGTTGGTGTGATGTTTTATGAAATGCTGATGGGTAAAAAACCCTATATAGCCGCAACTCCTTTGGCCGTCATTTATAAGCACAGCCATGCTGATATACCGTATTTAGATCCACGCTTTAGTCGTTATCAAGACTTAATACATCGTTTAATGGCAAAGGATCCAGCAGATCGTTTACAAACAGCGGGTGAGTTATTAGCCTATTTGAAGGATTTATAAGCTATTATGTAAATATTTGTGTAAAAGATTTATAATATATTAATAGAAAGTAGTGATTTTAGGGGATTAGAAATAATGCGAATAGCATACTTAGAAGATGATTTAGATCAAGCAGTTATAGTTAAAAACTGGATTTCGGAAGCTGGCCATGTGGTCATGCATTTTTCTACCAGCAAAGACTTTTTGAAAAGTGTAGGTCGTGACAGCTACGATTTAATGCTTATGGACTGGTTGTTACCTGATTCTAGTGGGATTGAAGTGATGCGTCATGTACGTAGTACTTTAAAAGCTTATACGCCAATTCTATTTGTTACTCAAAAAGATGCCGAAGCTGACGTGGTTGAAGCTCTAGAAGAGGGCGCTGATGATTACATGGCTAAACCCATTAGAAAACTTGAGCTATTAGCAAGAATCAATTCGGTTACGCGTCGTGTATTAGGAATGAACGAAAAAGAATTACCTGAAGCTTCTCCCTATAAATTCCGTTCTGACAGCACAGTCGTTGAGCTTAAGGATGAAGTTATTGAATTAACTCACCGAGAGTATGATTTAGCTAGATTTTTATTTTCTCGCGCTGGTCGTGTGGTTTCTCGTGCACATATATTACAGTCTATTTGGGGATTTACCACGATGGACATGAATACCCGCACTGTGGATACACATATCAGTCGCTTACGTAAAAAATTATCTATCGGACCAGAAAATGGTTGGCATCTCAGTGCTATTTACCAGCATGGTTATCGTTTAGAGAAATACAACGTAGAAGAAAAGTAATTTTTGTTAATTAAATAGAACAAGTTCCAAGAGGTTTAGTCATGGCTACTAAAAACGCAAATAACCAAAACAAAGAGCAAGCAGCTTTGGATAACATGAGTGATAATAATGTTGAAAAGATACGCGATATTCTTTTCGGCGGCAATATGCGCGACTACGATAAACGTTTCGCCAGACTTGAAGATCGATTAGTGAGTGATATAGAGCGATTGAGCCAAGATGTGTTCAAACGTTTTGAAAACTTAGATAGCTACATACGTAAAGAGTTTGAAGACTTATCAAACAAGTTACATGCTGAAAAAACTGAGCGTAAACAAGATCGCGAAGAAAATCTTGGCGAGATTAAGAGTTTGCAAAAAAATACAGATGGCAAATTTGCTGATATTGAACAGCAAAGTTCTGCCGAAATGCGAACACTTAGAACCAGTATTCACGAGCAAGGTAATGAGCTTTTAGAAATGGTTAGAACAACGCGTGATGATTTAGCTAATACCATAAGCGAAGAAACCAGAGAGTTACAAGACATAAAGGTAGCGCGTTCGGATTTAGCTGAATTGTTTTCAGAGTTAGCATTGCGATTAAATCGTGATTTTGATTTACCTGAATAGTTTTATCTTTAACTAAACTAGAACTACAGGAATATTTGTGAATCAAATTGAGCAAATAAAAGATATATTATTCAGCAACGAAAAGCGTGCTTTAGATGCTTTAACCAGACGTCTCGAGAAACGTGAAAGTCGTGTGGCTGATATAGCTGATGTATTGCCAGAGTCGCTGGGAAGAAGTAATGCAGAAAGCGATAAATTAGTACAGTCTTTACGTGCTCCAGTTGAAAAATGTTTAAAAGATTCGATTGCACGTGACCCGCAAAATTTTGCTGATGCTTTGTTCCCGGTTATGGGACCTGCTATACGAAAATCAATTTCAGAAGCTTTAAGATCTTTTTCCGAAACCATTAATCAGGCCATTGAAGAGAAAACTTCAATAAAAAGTATTCGTTGGCGTATGGAGGCTAAAAAGGCTGGTATACCTTACGCTCAATATTTAATTCAAAAGAAACTTCAATACCGTGTAGATCATGCGTACTTAATACAGCCTAATACGGGTTTATTAATTGCAGATGCCCACAGATCTGATGCAATACGTAAAGATGATGATGCTGTTTCAGCAATGCTTACCGCAATTCAGGACTTTGTCAGTGAGTCATTTGGAGGTGATGAAGGTATTCTAAACATGGCGGATATTGGAGGGTACACATTTCTCATCGAAAGTGGTCCGCATGCGATGTTGGCATGTGCCGTGAATGGTGTGCCTCCGCGTGGTCTAAGAGAGACCTTTATAGAAAACTTAGAAGCTGTTCATTTGCAATACCCAGAGGTTCTTGAACAATTTGATGGCCAACGAACACCGCAAACGCTTCTTATTGAGCCACATTTAGAAGATTGTTTAGTCGAACAAGCAATTGAGAAGCCTGAAGCTAGCAAAAAGGGTAAGGGGGTATTTGGTACCCTTTTGATGACGGCATTATTAGCTGGATTAGTTTGGTGGGGTTGGCATAAGTTTCAAATTAATAAACAATCAAATATATTGAAAAGTACTTTAGAGCAAGAGCCAGGTATTTTCTTAACTGATTCTTATGTTGAAGATGGCGTGATTCAAATCAAAGGTTTACGCGATCAATCG
>CALHVH010000153.1 GCA_938039225.1 uncultured Gammaproteobacteria bacterium | reverse complement strand
GCTTTAATATCAACAAAGGGACTTGAGTCTTTTTTGAGTAAGATATCCAAATTAGTGTTGATTAAAAAATCTGGGTTTTCAATGACTACACTATCACTAGTTAGATGCCACTGATCATTTTCACCCTTTATTGATACATCGCTTTTTAACGTATCGATAGTCAGTTGATCTCTAAATAGGTCTAAATTTTCATAAACTAAAGCGTCGGACTCAAGACTTAATACACCTTGTTTGTCTTTAAAATTAAATGTGCCGGTTAAACCACTCAGACTGGCAGAGTAATTAACACTAGGAATACTTAAGTTTTCAAACTCAAAAGTAGCTGAAGCGTCGCTGTAGGAGTTCAGCAAATTGAGTGGATTATCAATTTCTAAATGTACATTTTCAACAACGCCAGATATCTCCGACCAATCAACTTTGGTCTTTAAAATAGTTTCAGGAACAAAACTGGATAGCACTTCAATGAGAGGCGAAAGCTCTGTCAGGTTTATATAATTTGCTTTAAGCTCTGCTAGCTTTATATTTTTAAGCGCTGATTTGTCGGGATTATCACTTGACAACAAATGGTCAATTGAACGATCAATCTCTTCCAGTTCTTTTGTCTTAGTGTCTACTAAACTTTCATCTACGCTAGAGTTTTTAATCGAGTCATTTTTTATTTCGCGTTCGATTGGAACTGTTTCTTCAGTATAAATTTCAGCAAACTTTAGGCGCTTAAATTGTATAAGATTATTATCCGGCCAATTTGTTTGCGTGCCATCGAGTTTTATTTTATCAACTCTAAAATTTGTCAACTCTTCTTCATTCTCATAAGAGAACCTAAAACCTAAACCACTAATATATTCTTGTAATTGATTGTCACTATTTGTTGAGTTGCGGATAAATTCCAATCCATCAAAATCAACCGTGCCATTCATGGCTTTTATCTGCTCATCGGCGTAGCGCATGAACAATTTTATGTCTGATACGCCTTGAGAAAATTGTAACTTTTCGGCCGGTGCTAACATCTGTGGGTTTTTTTGCCCTAAGAATATAGGCTTTAAATTAGACCATTGCGTAGATAATTCAGTTAACTCTAAATTTTCAGCCTCAAATACAATTTGCCAGGAAAGCTTTCTATGCAGTTCGGGGTTAGGCGTTGATAAGCTTATTTTAAATTGATCTGCTAGATTATCCGCCTCAGCTGAAATAACCAATTTGAGCAATTGTTCACTATTGTTGATTTGTGCTGATATATCGGCAATTCTGATTTCTTTCTTAGTTAAAACATCTTGATAGACAAAAGTAATATTTTCTAATTCGAAAATACCTTTGGGGTAATTAACAGTCTTCGTTGATGTGTTAATTTCATCAGTATTTACATCGCTTGGCTCAGGATTGAATATTTTTTTAATATCGTTTATTTCAAGGCCATTTAGGAATACAGTTTTTTCATCACGTCTTTGTAGAAAAAAATCCGCTCCTTGAAGACGTACTGCTGAAACGCCCATGATTCTGGTTTTTAAATAACGTTTTATGTCCAAAACAACCTGAGCACTCTCAAAAGTAACTAAGGTCTGCTTGGACTCTGGATCTTGAAATTCCAGGTTATCAATGGTTACTTGCGGTCCTGCCCAACGCCAACGTACCCCTATATCCTCGGCTTGTAATCCAACACCTAAACGTTGAGCAAGTTTTTGTGTAAGCTCATCTTTTATTTGAGGATTTGCTTCAATATATGCTCTACCAATCCCTACTAAAACTGCTAGCAAAAGAATAATAATAACCAGAAGTATTCCAATGCCTCTGATTATTTTTTGCAAAAAAGTACGTTGCGTTTTGTTATCACGCTTACGTCTTCTTCGCATAGAGTTAGTTGTAGGAGCTGTTTTCATATCAAGACTAGTACCCAGTACTAAACCGGAACCACATCATACTGATCTGGTCGGTACAATGACTCAACTTGCAAACGTATTGGTTTATTAACATGTCCTTCAAGCTCACCAAGACTCGCTGATTCTTCATCTAATAAATGATCGATAACAATTGGTGCTGCTAAAATTAGTATTTCGTTTGAATCAAATTGTTTATTTTGACGAATTACTTCCCGGAAAATTTCATAACATACGGTAATTGGTGAACGAATGGAGCCAGCACCTTCACAGGTAGGACAATTTGAACACAAAATATGTCCCAAGCTTTCACGCGTTCGTTTGCGAGTCATTTCAATTAAGCCTAATGAACTTAATTCACTCACTTGAGTTTTTGCATAATCGTCTTCTAATGCGGCCTTAAGAACCGAGACCACCTGTTCACGATGAGACTGCGATTCCATATCTATCAAATCTAAGATAATGATACCGCCTAAATTTCGTAAACGTAGTTGGTGAGCAATAGATTGTGCGGCCTCAAGATTAGTTTTAAAAATGGTCTCTTCTAAACTACGATAACCAACAAATGCTCCGGTATTTACGTCAATGGTAGTCATGGCTTCTGTTTGGTCTATTACTAAATATCCACCTGACTTTAAATGCACTTTACGGTCTAAAGCTTTAGCTATTTCATCTTCAACATTATATAAATCAAAAATTGGTCTATTATTTTGATAGTGCTCAAGAATGACTGCTCGTTTTGGCATAAAGTCTTGCATAAAAGATTTAGCTTTTTCATAAGCCTCAGCATCATCAATGCGAATACGCTCAGTTTGTTCATTTAGCAAGTCACGAATACTACGTAGCGCCAAATCTAAATCTTTATGCACCAGTTGTTTGCTTGAACTATGCAAACTACTTTCAGTTAAGAATTCCCACTGCTTACGCATATAGAGCATATCTGCACGTATCGCATTAGCATTGGCTCCTTCCGCTGCAGTTCTAACAATAAAACCGCCTTGGTCGATTTCTCGTAAGTCTTGAACTAGTTTCAATAAACGTTCGCGCTCATCTTCATCTTTAATGCGATTTGAAATACCAACGCCATTGCCTTTTGGCAAGAAAACTACAAAACGAGAGGGTAAAGTGATATAGGTGGTAAGGCGTGCACCTTTAGTGCCCATTGGATCTTTAGTAACTTGCACTAGGATTTCACCACCTTCATTGACCAAATTACGAATATCTTGGGCTTGTTGCGAATAAGCCGATTCTTCATCAACGCCAAGATGCACAATATCCGAAGCATGCAAAAAGGCCGAACGCTCCAAACCAATATCAATAAACGCTGCCTGCATTCCAGGTAAAACACGCGAGACTTTGCCCTTGTAAATATTACCCACTAAGCCACTAGTAGATTGACGCTCATGAAATAACTCCTGTAAGACGCCATTCTCTATTAGGGCTGTGCGCGCTTCATAAGGACTTACATTAATTAGTATTTCTTGGCTCATAAATCTCTTTTATAAAGTTTGTATATTTGCTGCAGCTAAAAGCTGAGCAGTCTCAAATAAAGGCAGCCCCATAATTCCACTATAGCTACCACTAATGTGTTTAATAAACTGAGCGGCCATACCTTGTACCGCGTAACTACCGGCTTTGTCATAGGGTTCATCGGTTTGCAGATACTTTTCTATTCCTTCTGAGGTCAGTTGAGCAAACTCTACGCTACTTTGGCTGACTAGGGTCTGAACAAAAGGAGTCAGCTGATCCTCATCCGCTGCCAAAACAGCAACTGAGGTTAACACTTGATGTACCCGCCCTGACAGCATGCGTAACTGTTTGCGTGCAGCTTCTTTATCAAAGGGCTTACCTAAAATAAGCTCATCGCAAATTACGCTAGTATCTGCTGAAAGCACCACTAATCGACCGAATTTTTTATGCTCTTCACGTAAGTTTTTATAAGCCGCTGAGGCCTTGCTTTCAGCCATACGTAAAACGTAATCGCCTGGCTTTTCATTAAGTCGTGGAGTTTCATCAATTTCAACCACGTGAACATGAAATTGCAGTTCAATTTGTTGCAATAACTCTCGACGGCGTGGCGATGCAGAAGCAAGTATTAATTGTGTTGTATGCGTTGTTGTCATATCACTCTTCCCTATGCTCTATGGTATGGATGTCCACTGAGCAATGTCCATGCTCGGTATAATTGTTCTGCAAAAATCACTCGTACTAAGGCATGCGGCAAAGTCAGTTTTGAAAGTGATATTTTTTGTTGTGCACTGGCCAATAGTTTGTCACTTAAGCCGTCAGGCCCTCCGATCAGAATCGCTATATCGGAACCGTTTCCTCGCCAGTTTTCTAAACTTGTGGCTAATTGCTCAGTGTCTAATGGTTTAGCAAGCACATCCAACGCCACACGAAAATCCGAGTTATTCAAATATTTTTCAAACTGTTTTTCTTCATCGCGTTTAGCTTGTTCTGCAGAATAGTTTTTTTTACTTCGATTACCGAGTTCCAGCTCAACCAGCTCTAAAACGCATTCTCTGGGCATACGTTTAGCATAGGTGTTAAAACCCTCTTGAATCCAAGCAGGCATTTTTTTTCCGGGACTAAGTACGCGAATTTTCATTTAAATTAAGAAGCATCCTCTGAGACTTGAGCTTCTTTCTTTGTTGGCATTGACCAAAGTGCTTCAAGATTATAAAAATCACGAGTTTCCTGCAGCATGATATGTACCACAGCATCAGCCAAATCAACTAAAACCCATTCACCTTGACCTGGATCATTACCCTCGATGCCAAGCGGTTCGACACCTGCTTCTTTAGCGGCAACAATAACTTTGTTGGCTAATGAACGAGTGTGTCTATCAGAACGGCCGGTAGCAATTATCATACGGTCAGTTACTGAGGTTAGGTTTCTAACATTCAAAACTTTAATATCACCGGCTTTGTTGTCATCTAATGTTTGCTCGATTAATTGAGCGAGTTCTTCAGTTTGCATGTTGAAAATTATTTCTCCATTGATTAAAAAATTTATTCTTCACTGTCATCAACATTAAGCGCTGTATAACAATGCGAATTTAATATGTATTCATTAACCTCATCGGGTAAAAGAAAACGTGTGTTATTTCCTGCTTGCACCAAATCGCGAATACGGCTGGAAGCAATTTCTAACTGTGTCACAGCATGTATGTAGATACGACCAGAATGATGCCAGTGCAGTTCACCAGGAAATGCTGTACCTTGATCCATTAAAATTTCTTTTAAGCGCCCATCTGTTGGTTTTCTCCAGCCCGGGCGGTGCGCAACAATAATATTAGCCAACTGTAAAATACGTTGCCATTGGTGCCAATTTGGTAAACCCAAAAATGCGTCCATACCTAAAATTAAACATAGAGAAGCGTTGGGAAACTCCGTTCTTAAACTATCTAAAGTATCTACTGTGTAGGATGCGCCTTCACGAATAACTTCTCTATCATCAGCAATAAACTTAGGATGATCACGGATTGCTATTTCTACCATCTCAAAACGTTGCAATGCATTTGCCGCTGTTATGCTTTTATGCGGTGGGTCTCCACAAGGAATGAAACGTAGTTCATCTAAACTTGCCGCTTGTTGTAATTCAAAGGCTGTACGTAAGTGACCATAATGAATAGGATCAAAAGTCCCACCAAAAATACCTATGGTTTTGTTTGGATGAGAACTAGCCTTCTTTTTACTCATGCCAAATTACCTAGCTGCACTGAGTTGAGTGCCAGTATTGAAATTAGTTTTTGGCCCTAAACCTTCAACGCTTTCTACTCCAGCCAAGGAAGAAATCAATAATGACAGTTCATTCCAAGAACTACCACTGCGTTCTTTACGAGGCTTTTGTCCTTTAATAACTCTATCAATATCGGCTGCATGGTCTAGGAAGCCATACAGTCTTGTTATTGAATGAAGTTGAATGGCATGAGAAAAGGCAGCTGAGCGATTATCCCAAATACCTACACCCCGCATTGCCGTATTAAGATTTTTACCCGATTTATGAGCATGCGCCGCCCCAATCAATTGATGCAGATCTCTCAATACAGCCCATAAAACTAAAATAGGTTCTGTGCCTTCGGCTTGCAAACCATCAAGAATTTTTAAGGCTCTGCGTTTCCAACCATTCAGAGCAGCATCACTTAAACGATAGACATCGTAACGAGCAGAATTTGCAACGGCAGACTGAACCTGCTTGAGTGTTAAATCACCTTCAGGAACTAATAAACTGATTTTATCTATCTCTTGTGCAGCCGCTAATAAATTACCTTCAACCCGCTCAGACAAAACTCTAACCGCATCGGTATCAGCACGCAGTCCTTTTTTGCGTAAACGCTCTTGCATCCAACGTCCTAAATGTTCAGGTTTAATTGGTCGTACATCCACAACCAAACCAACCTTATCTAAAGCCTTGTACCATTTAGCAGAGCTAACTCCACGTTCTAGTTTTGGAGCAAGAATAATTAAAAGAATATCCTGTGGAACATTATTAATTAATTCCGTTAATAACTCATTCCCGTCTTTAGCAACTTTTCCAGTGGGTAAACGCAGTTCAACTATTTTTTGCGTAGCAAACAAAGACAAATTACCAGCATGTGAAAGTAAAGTTCCCCAATCGAAACCTCTCTCAGCAAAATACAGTTCACGTTCTGTAAAACCTTGCGACCTTGCTTTTGCTCGGATATGGTCAGCCGCCTCTTGCTGTAAAAGCACCTCATCACCAGAAATTAAAATGACTGAGGGTAAGCTCTTGTTAATCTGAGATTCAACTTGATTGGCGTAAATTTTCATACGCGATACTTTTCTTTCATCGTTGGATTGATAAGCGATATTGCTAACAGCAAGTATTTACAAAACTGTGCAAAAGTCTCTACTATGCCGTAGGGGATTTTTTGTAATGGCCAGAGCTCATTATGCGAGCAATTACCTGATATTTTGCCGATTAGAATTATGACTAATACCACCAAAGTTAATAATTCCTCTATGATACACCTATAAGCGCTAAATTACTTATTTTTTAGCTGGACTTATGTATGCTAACATCATGAAATATATGAATATTTTACATTTGAAGCAAAATTCGTCATGGCCACTTTATTACCTAAGCCTTAGCTTGGTGTTGCTATTGTGCTCAGCCTGCTCTTGGGACGACACTTATGAGCGGCCAAATTCCCCTACTTCGCCTGTAGTCATTAATACAAATCCAAGCTCTACACCCGTTCAAACTGTCCCAATTCTAGAGAATAGCCAACAGCAACAAATCGTACAAACAGCCATACAACAAATCGGAAGACCCTACCAATACGGTGGAAATAATCCTAATGGATTTGATTGCAGTGGCTTAGTACAGTATAGCTATTCCCGCTCGGGGCTAATTGTTCCTAGAACCACTAAAGAACAACTACAATTTTTTACTGAAATACCGCTTAATCAATTGATTGCCGGTGACTTAGTTTTTTTTAGAATTGATGCTCAACAGATGCATGTTGGAATCATGTTGAATGATAATGATTTTGTACATGCACCCAGCTCAGGAAAAACCGTAAGCACAACGAATCTATCTAATCCTTACTGGAAAAAAAGAATTCTTAGGGCTGCTCGTTATTACTAGTTTTAAAAACGTTAAATACTACTCACGTAATATAAACCGGTATTTATTATTTTCATCAATTAATTTATGTTGTAATAAAAAATCTTGAGCGTCTTGAGAATCGTTTTCAAACCACGCTTGTGTACTTCCTAAACGAAAAGAATAACCCCAAGCATCCATATCCATAAAAATTTTATTTCGACCATAACCTTGTAATTCGTCAGCTAAAAGAATTTGCAAATAACAAGTCGCGTTCTCTTCTACAAAATCGCCTTTCGCATTCCCGATAGCATTAGTATGTAATTTTTTTCGTCGCTTTTGAGTCATGCAAATATAATGCCCAGCCTCATGCAAAATTGAATGAATAGGCGTATCGCAGCGTGCATATAGGGTGTTTTTAATTAACCCAGCTTCACTTTCTCCCCAAAATGAGCCAGGAATATCTTGCTCAGAGGCACTTAATTGTAGATTTAGCCGGAAACGTTTTAAAAACTCAGAAACAATTTCAAAATCAAAATCTGCCAGAGTATGCATATAAAATATTGGTGATATTATATTTTTTATTTTGCTAATTGACGCATACGTAAAATAATACGGCGTGACAATTCACGCTCTAATTCACGCGTCAAGCTTTCGGCTTCGCGACGTTTTGCAAGTATAGCTGTATCGTCGTAAACGTAATTTCGTAGTAAGACAAAATCTTCAGGTTCCAACACATCTTCCCCATCAGTATTTTCC
>CALHVH010000152.1 GCA_938039225.1 uncultured Gammaproteobacteria bacterium | reverse complement strand
TTAGACCTGTAGTGGTATTTGATTAATGCAAAAAATCAGTTCCGACTTAGCAAGGGTTTTTCGAGCCGAGTCGGGGCGTTTGCTTGCAGCATTAATGCTACACACACGCAGCATTGATGTCGCTGAAGATGCATTACAAGAAGCATTTTTACAAGCCTCAGAAAAATGGCCACAATCAGGTACGCCACGCAATAAAGCGGCTTGGTTACTCACCGTTGCTCGCAGACGTTTGATAGATCATATTCGTAAAGACACTTTACGTAATGCCGAAAGCACCATTCAAACTATTGAAGACTTACTGCCTCAAAACGATGACATACAAGAACAAGACTATCCAATTCCAGACGAACGTCTGCGTTTAATTTTTACCTGTTGCCATCCTGCCCTAGCCAGTAATGTCAGAGTCCCTCTAACACTAAAAACCTTATGTGGTTTGTCGGTGCGTGAAATAGCACGTGCTTTTTTAAGCTCCGAAGCAAGTATGCAACAACGGCTTACTCGAGCGAAACGTAAAATTCGTGATGCAGGTATTGCTTATGCTGTACCTGAAAATGATGCGCTTGATGAGCGTTTAGAATCTGTACTTTCAGTTATCTATCTTATCTATAATGAATCGTATACAGCGTTTGAAGGTCAAAGCCTAACGCGTGACGATTTAGCTAAAGAGGCTATTCATTTAGCTCGCGTATTGTATGAATTATTACCCAAGCCAGAAGTCGCTGGCTTGCTTTCACTTTTGCTATTACATGATTCTCGTCGTTCAGCTCGCAGTTCAGGTACACAAGCATTTATTCCATTGGAATACCAAGATAGATCGCAATGGAATCAAACGCAAATACAAGAAGGTACCAGTATTGTGCTAACAGCCATGAGCGATGCCAAACCTGGCATCTATCAATTACAAGCTGCTATTAGCGCTTTGCATGCAATCTCTCCTGATTGGGCCAGTACAGATTGGCCACAAATATATCAACTATACGGAATTCTGTATCAACTAAATCCATCACCCGTCGTAGCACTCAACCAATGTGTTGCACAAGCTTATTATGGCGAATTAGATGCAGCATATGTACGTTTATCAAAATTAGAAGATGCACTTAAAAGCTATCAACCCTTCTATGCGGCTAAGGCTGAATTAGCTTTGCGTTTGGGTGAGAAAGAGACAGCGATTGATAACTTCTCTCTGGCAATATCGCTCACTAAAAATACGGCAGAAAAAGATTTTCTATTAGAAAAAAAGAATCAAATTAGTTTTATATGAGCGCCCAGTTTTTTTTAGGTTTGGCTTTTTATTCCAAATTAATTGGTAATTTATAAATTTTTTCTTGAGTTTAAAAGAGGGGCTTCAATTTTTTCATAGCCAAGAATAATGTCATAGAGTTTAATGGTGAAGCTTGAAACCCATGAAACTCATAGAAATTTTTCGCCGCATCAGAAATAGCATGCACCATAATGGCACAAGCTGCAATATTACTGGCAACAAATACCGATCTCACTATTGCATCTTTCAGCAAAGAAGTACCTAAGGTTTTTCCTTGATAAGAATTACTTACCGCTAAACGCCCCAAAATAATTACTGGTAAAGGTTCTGGCATATTTCGTTGTAATGATTTTAGTGCATCATTTCTCTGCACGCTTCCACTTGCTAATGAATAATATCCAATAACACTTTGCCCTTCACAAATTACGAAGGTACGACTTGCATGACTCTTTTGATTTTTAATTACATGCTTACTTAACCAATCATTTAATGATTTAACGCCACAATCAAATTCTCTCAGTTCATGAGTCTCACTTAATGGCTGAGGCTCACTTACTCCCATGGAGATTTCCTAGCTAGTAAAGTTTTAAGGTTTTCAGTATTAGGAATAGGTTTATCCAAAGCTTGTTCAAAAGCTGTAAAAGTTTCTTCATTTACTAAAAACAAGCGTTGATCCAATAGAACGTTTTCAGCTTCTTTGCAGGCTGCGTTTAGAATAAAAGTAGTTCTATCCATATTAAGTAACTCTGCCGCCTTATTTAAAAGGTCACGCTGACTAGGCTCAACACGCATATTGATAGGTGCTGTTTTTGACATAATAAATCTCGTGTATATTCAATAGATATACACAATAGTGTATTCATTAGCTATACACAACAATCATTTCAAAATATTCTCAAAAAAGACTTGAAATGTTCTCTAAATATTCTCTATACTGTGCAGAACGTTTGGAGAATATTTTATGAATGAGCTCAACCTGACTAAAACCGCCCGAAAAATCTTAGGATATGTTCAGCAACATATTGAATTAAATCAAGAAAGTCCTACAGTGGCTGAAATTGCTGAAGGTTGTGATATGCAATCTACTGGCACGGTTCATCGTTATTTATCGCAGTTAATCGAGGCTGGAGCGCTAGTTCGCCGTGGTAAAGGCTGGAGAAACCTAGCTTTAGCCAGTGATGAGCCAGTGGAAGAAGAGAATCCATTCCTTATGCCGTTTTTAGGTCGCGTTGCTGCCGGTCAGCCCATCGAAGCCATCTCTCAACATGAAAGCATAGATTTATCTGATTACCTTTTAGGGCCGGATCGCTTTGCTTTATATGTGGATGGTGAATCCATGATTGAGCTTGGCATCATGCCTGGCGATACCGCGATTATGCAACGTGCAAGTACTGCCGATAACGGTGACATCGTTTGTGCCTTAGTTGATTATGAAGACGCTACTTTAAAAACCTTTTATCGCAAGCCTGGTGGCGTGGTTGAATTACATCCGGCAAATAGCAGCATGCAAGTACAAATTTATTCAGGCGAGCGTGTACAAATTCAGGGGATTTTAAAAGCATCCTTTCGCAGTTACTCAACCCCACGTTGGTTGAAATAATTTCGCTACACACATTACCTGAAA
>CALHVH010000151.1 GCA_938039225.1 uncultured Gammaproteobacteria bacterium | reverse complement strand
CCACCAGAGCAATAAGCCAAACCCAATAGTTGTTGCGGCAATCACTAATGTTGAGCGTAAGTTGGCTTCTATAAAGTCATTCGCCAGCAGACCAACCAAGCCTGCAGGAATCGTTCCTAATAAAACTCCCCAGGCAAGTTTTGCGTCATTTCTGATTTCTAAGGATTGATTACCAGCAAAGTTTTTTGTCCAAGCAATGAATAAGCGCAAAATGTCATGACGGAAATAAAATACAACCGCAGCTAATGTTCCAATATGTACAGCCACATCAAAGGCTAAGCCTTGGTCTTCCCATCCTAAGAGTTGTGGTATCAAAATAAGGTGTCCAGAACTTGAGATGGGTAAGAACTCTGTCAGACCTTGAATGATAGCCAGAAATATTGCTTGAATAATGTCCATGAAGTATTTGTCTTTTTAGATAGTTGCAGTTTACTAGAGTTGGTGTCTCAGGTCGCGTAATTGCATTGCAGGTATAAGCTCATCACAGTTTTTATTTAACTGCATAAACCTAAATCGTTCACCCATATTGGCGGGTAGGGTTAATGTTTGTATTGCCTTACTGGTTTGAAAACGTTGTACTTCGTTCATAGCTTCAAAGTCTATGTCTTGTAAGTGACCCGAACCAAGTAATACGTGGGCTTGGGTTGAGTAGGCCGGAATCTCCATACCTAATTCTAAAGCGGCATTCCCTAGTGCTGTAAAATCCACCCAAGCGGTAATATCTTGTATGGCAGGTAATATCAAAGCATTGTTGTGAGCGTGTTGGCGATAATGACAACGTAGTGTGCCATCGTTTCTTTCTGGCGAGTAGTACTCTCGTTGTGAAAAACCATAGTCACTGAATAAGAGAATCGCTTCTTTACAGCCTTGAGTTATATTTTGTAACCAAGGTTTTAGTTGGCAGCAAATTTCCGAACGAAAATTTTTCGGAATATCAATATCTAAATTCTGAATGGCTTCCACTAAGTAAGCAGGTGCAGCTTGAGCAACTTCTACTAGTTTTTCGTTTTGAATGCTGACACCAATTTGAAAAAGTTCACACTCGTCATTCACATAAAATCGTTCTACCACTAAGGCATCTATGACCTCATTACCAAGAATGATGCCTTTAAAGTTTTCTGGTGCTTGTTGTAAATGTTTAATCTCAACCAGCTTGTTCAAAGGTTTAAGTCGAGTCTGTTGTAAGTCACTCAGACTGGCGCTGACTTCCAACAATTGATAACTTTGTGGCAAAGCATTTAACCTTGCTAAATGTTTAATAATCGACTCTGCCAGCGCGCCACGTCCAGGACCTAATTCACAAATCGACCACTCTGGATGATTTAACAAAAGAGGGGCAATGGCTTTAGCTATACATTCACCAAATAGTGGAGAAATTTCTGGAGCGGTGGTGAAATCTCCATCTGGGCCAAATTTATGTAAACCGCCGCTGTAATAACCGAGCTGAGAATGATATAAACAAAATTGCATGTACTCAGCAAAAGACATGAAGTTATTGTTTTTAGTAATTCTGATTTCTAAGGCTTCAGTGATATCTTGAGTATGGTGGCCTAAGCTGGACGCAACATTTGGCAATCCAGGGGGTGGAGTAAATAGATGTTGAATAGAGAGTTTATTGATAGTCTTAGTCACGCGCGCATTATAGCGTTTTGACTTTTTACTTTCAGATTTCTATCCAAGCAGCGTACAATTAGTAAATGACTGAAGAATCTTTAAACTTAACCAATAAAACCTTTTTCATTACGGGTGGTGCAAGACGTATTGGAGCCGCCATAGCTGAGAATCTACATGCGAGTGGTGCAAATCTGTTGATTCATTATCGCAACTCAAGCAAAGCCGCTAAAGCCTTGGCCGAAAAACTTAATTTGATCCGTCCTGATAGTGTAGTTTTACATCAGGCCGACTTGGGTGATGTGAAGAAATTGCAAGCGGGCATGCTCAAAGCGGTTAAAGCTTTTGGTGGCTTAGATGGTTTGATAAATAATGCGTCAAGTTTTTATCCCACACCTTTGAAAACTGCAAGTGAAGAGGATTGGGATGCCCTGTTTAATAGTAATCTCAAAGGCGCGTTTTTTCTTTCGCAAGCTGCATTGCCTTATCTGAAAGAATCTAATGGGGTCATTGTTAATATTACTGATATTTTTGCTGAACAACCTATGCCACAACATAATCTTTACTGTGCAGCCAAAGCGGGTTTGTTGATGCTAAGCAAGAGCTTAGCCATGGATTTAGCGCCGGATATCAGAGTGAATGCTATTGCGCCAGGCGCCATATTATGGCCAGAACAGAATCACGATAATGCTGCTGCTCAAAAAGCTAAATTGGCTCGCGTACCTTTGGGAACCATCGGTGAACCGCAAGATATTGTGCAAGCCTTACGATATTTGCTCTCGGCGAAATATGTTACCGGACAGGTTATTTCGGTTGATGGTGGTAGACGTTTGACTTAAAAAGTCATCAAAAAAAGAGAGATTGCCGCGGTCATAAATGACTTCGCAATGACACATAAGGGACAGTCATTGCGAGGAGCATGTAATGCGACGTGGCAATCTTTATTGATAAATAATATTGCTAAGTCAATTTAATTATCATTAAACTCAATTAATGAATATCAATGGCTTTCCACTGCTTAATCACGGCTGATTCATTCTTTTTAGTGTTTTGTGTTTTATCCGACTTTGGTGAGGTTGCTGCTGTTGAGCAACTGCCAGTGTCTAAGTAGGCTAATGCTTCTGCTAAAGAACTTTCATTAACATCACCAAGCTCAGAAAATAAATCATCATCAGCAGGGCAGTCGACAGCTAGGCCATCAAAGAATTCACCTTCAAAGTTTGCGTTTATGGTTTCAAAAGCTACAGGGAATAAAGTGTTGCCACAAAAATCAAAACCGTACTGTCCAACGGGTTTGCCAAAGGTAGTGTCTCCCACTAAGACAACATTTAAGAAGGGCGTTAAACCATTGATGACTAATTCACTTGCTGAAGCTGTGCCACCTGCGGTAATAAATACCACGCGATCTAAATCTAAGGCATTGGTTTGATTAGCGAAGCGAATGGTGCGATCGTTTTCTGCAGCGCGTTTGGAATTATGTAATTGATCTGCTAGTACTTCGCCTGCGGTATTGGTACCGCCAATTAATCCCGCAAGGTATTCGGCTATTGAAACTAAGCCGCCACCGTTGTAACGTACATCAACAATTAGTTCGGACACATTAGCACTATTAAATTCCGCAAAGGCATTTGCTAAAGCAGCATCTGATGGTTCAATGAAAGTATAAAAATGTAAGTACCCAGTTGCTACACCGTTATTATCTATAACGCTAGAAACAGGAATGGTATCAACGGACAAATTGTCTTTGATGATGCTGGTTTCAAAAGTATCGCCAGCCAAGTCTTTGTACACCACGTCAACGATTTCGCCAATAGTGCTTGACCCAAAGTCGACATTATTTCCAGCGGCTAGTGTTGTGGCAACATCAATATTATTAACACTTACAATTTCATAACCACGTTTTAAGCCTGCTAAGTCTGCTGGGCTTCCTTCAAATACTAGAGCTAGAATTATCTGATTATTAATATCTTGGCTGGTAAAGCCTAGACCAACAAATTCACCATTTTCAAAAAACGCATCGCTACTGGCGGTATCTGTTATGTAGCTAAAACGATCGACTTCAGGGGCATTGGCCACTAAGGAGTCAAGTAGGGCTTCTGGTGAGCTGAAATTGTCTGGGTTTACACTAGGTAATGAATCTTCCCAAAAATACCATTGATCTAAAACGTCATATACAAAACGATTTTGTCCAACAATCGAACACTCGGCCACTTGATCAAAACCATCGTCATCGTAATAAGTATCATCATCTGAGCAAGCACTCAGAGTGAAAAATAATGCTGCTAGTAACATAAAACTAGAGCGTTTAAAGTCTGGAAGTTTGGATAACATATGTGTACCTATTAATCTAAAATAAATGACTGACTTTTAGTGTACGTCTTTTAACTGAATACAAGCTGAAAGAGGCCGACTGGCTCTTGTTTAAGACGTCCTTAGAAGCTAAATGACTTATGCCAGCGGCAGTTAGGAAGGCCAATTTTATTTAATTTTACTTCAGTAAGTGTATGTTTTTTATAGCTTAAATCTCTCCAGAGCTCTGAAAAAGCTTGGCGAGATTCAGGATGTTTGAGCGTAGGGGCAATATCCACTAAGGGTTTAAGCATAAAGGGATATTTGACCAGTTCATCTCGTGGAAAGGCATATTTGCCAAATTTAATGACTTCTTCTCCGAATAAGAGAATATCAATATCTAAGGTTCGTGGACCAAATTTTTCCCCTGCTCTTAAACGACCTAATAAGGTTTCGATAAGAGTTAACTTACGGGCAATTTCAGGCGCCGAATCAGTGGTTTCGAAACTGGCTACCAAGTTTAAAAAATCATCGCCGTCAAAACCTTCAGCAGGATTTTGATAAACAGGCGAGACATTCAATTCATTAAATTCTAGAACTAATGCTCGTAAACAACTGCGTATATGTTGCTCAGGATTAACATTGCTACCAATAGAAATATAGACAGTAGTCATTACTTAGGCTTTATGACGTTCAATTTTAATACCAACACTTTTTGAACCGCGTACAGCACCTACTTTATTTAAAGTGATGCGTACCCATGGTGTTGGGAACTCTTGCAAAATAATCTCGGCAACACGTTCAATCAGCGATTCGATTAAACCGTAATTAGACTCTTCAACAAATTGAATAACGCGTTTGGCAACGGCTTTGTAATTCAAGGTGTCTTCAATAGCATCAGTGGCCGCTGATTTAGCGATGTCAGTGCCCATTTCAATATCAAATACTAGGCGTTGTTTAATTTGACGTTCCCAATCATAAATACCAATGATGGCGTGGGCAGTCAGTTGGCTAATAAAAATAGTATCTTGCATGGGCGTATTGTAACTAAGTTAGTTTTTTAAGATGAGGATTATTACTGTTCAAGTGCAATATCTTCAATCGACCAACGCGGACGTGCAGTGTGCTTTTCTTGGTCGCCAGCTAATATTCGATGACAGCCAGCCAAGGCAATCATTGCGCCGTTATCAGTACAAAACTCATGGCGAGGATAATAAACCTTGCCATTGTTTTTATGCATCAATTCTCTGAGTTGTTGTCTCAAGGCCTGGTTTGCACCAACACCACCAGCAACAACTAATTCGGTATAAGTGGTTTGCTTGAGCGCACGTTTTACTTTGGCGATAAGACTGTCGACTACGGCCTGTTGGAAGCTTGCTGCGATATCCGCTTTTTCTCGGGCGGTGAGTACTTTGCTTTCTTTTGAAGACTGCAAGTCTTTAATGGCGTAATACACCGCGGTTTTGAGTCCACTAAAACTGAAGTCTAAGTTAGCTTTGTTTTTCATTGGGCGTGGAAAGTCATACGCTTTAGCATTCCCATCATCCGCTAAGCGCGCGAGTTCGGGACCACCTGGGTAAGGCAGGCCCATGAGTTTGGCAGTTTTATCAAAGGCTTCACCCGCTGCATCGTCCAAAGTGCTGCCTAGAATTTCATAGTCTCCTAAACCACGCACATCAGCGATTAAAGTATGGCCACCTGAAACAAGCAAAGCGAGAAAGGGAAACTCGGGTTTATCGTCTTCTAACATTGGCGCTAGAAGATGACCTTCCAGATGATGCACGCCAACACTGGGAATATCTTGAGCATAGGCCAGTGCATTGGCATAGGCGGTACCCACCAATAAAGCGCCGATTAGGCCAGGACCTGCGGTATAAGCGATCGCATCAATCTCTTGCAGTGATGTGTCGGCTTGTTTTAGCACTTCATCAGTCAATCCAACCAGTTTGCGAATATGATCACGTGAGGCGAGTTCAGGCACTACGCCGCCAAATTCGCGATGGATTTCAATTTGGCTATACAGTGCATGGCCGAGAAGCCCCATTTGGCTGTCATAGACGGCTAAACCGGTTTCATCACAAGAAGTTTCTATTCCTAAAACGCGCATGCGAGTCCTTTAATTGGGTTTGATTGGAAAGAATTACGCCGATACATTGTACTTAAACTGGCTAAAAATAGGGGTTAGAGACATTTTTATTCAGTTTCTGTGTAATGACTGTGTATTGGGATTGCAATTTTACGCTCTTAAGCTTAGAATTTGCGCCCTTTAATTGACCAGAGACAGATTTCTGTCTTATTTAACCACCGTAGGAAGTGATTTGCATGCCTAGCGTACGCGTAAAAGAAAACGAACATTTTGATGGCGC
>CALHVH010000150.1 GCA_938039225.1 uncultured Gammaproteobacteria bacterium | reverse complement strand
TTAGCTCGTAAATTAGCCGTAGAGCAAGCCGTTAGAATTCGCTTAAGACCTATTTTAATGAGCACCATGACCAGTTTGTTTGGCATGCTACCCTTATTATTAGTTCCAGGTCCTGGTACTGAACTCTATAGAGGCTTAGCTGCAGTCATTGTTGGTGGACTTTCAGTAAGTACTATTTTTACCCTTATTTTATTACCTAGTCTATTGCGGATTGGAGAAGATAAACATTTAGGATCAGACGTCACAAGCGCTCAGACTGACGCCATCCCTACACATACTCTTAAACCAGCCATTACTTAACACCTTAACCTTAAAACATTATGAAATTACGCTACGCACTTTTTATTTACGCATTCTTTTTACTCAATGGTAATCTACTTGCACAACAGTGGTCTGCACCACCAGCTGTAGTTGAAGTTGCACAAGTTGAAAAAACTCAACTTGCTCTGAGTGTAGACATTCCAGCGACTATAATCAGCCAAGATGTCGCATGGTTTTCAGCGGAAACCATCGGAAAAGTACGCTCTTTAGTTGACATTGGTACAGAGGTAAAAAAAGGTGCTGTAATTGCAAAAATACAAACAACAACTTTACGCGCCCAAAGAGAAGAACAAAAATATGCTGTAGATGCAGCTGGCGCACGTATAGAATATTTACGTAATCAAGTAAAACGCTTACAAGAATTACGTAATCAAAACATTGCATCTGAAAGTCAAATAGAAGAAACACAATCTCAGCTCAACCTCGCCATTAGCACCCAAGCCACAGCAAAAGCTCGCTTAACACAAGTTGATATCGGTATAGAAGCGAGTAATATTCGTGCTCAATTTGATGGAATCGTAACTGAACATGGCATCCAACTTGGAGAATGGGCAAGTCCTGGACAACAAATCATAAGGCTGGTTAATTTAGATAAAAAAGAACTGGTTTCACGTGTACCACTTAATACTATTCGTTTCGCAAAAGTTGATGACGTATTTACTATTAATACTATAGATCAACAGGGATCAGCCGTTATCAAAGCAATTGTGCCTTTTGGTGAAATTTCAGATGGGGTTTATGAGATACGCATGAATTTACAAGATGGGGATTGGAAAGTTGGTGAAAGTGTAACGATCCAAGTTCCTCAATCGGCGGCTCAAGCCACAATAACCGTGCCGCGGGATGCGATCTTATTACGCAGTGGTGGAAGTAGTGTAGTAAAAATTAATCCAGATAAGAGCTTTACTAGAATTTCAGTATCAACTGGATTAGGTAATGCCCAACGTATTGAGGTAAATGCGATTGATGGAGAACTCAATATTGGTGATAGTGTAATTATTCGTGGTGCTGAACGTTTACAAGACGGTCAAGAAATAATAATTAAAGAGTGAAGTGAATCTTATAAGTCGGCGTTTCCACCAGTAATAATCACGGCGACTTTTTTATTTCGAATAATTTCAGGCTGGGTTAATAACCACGCAATAGGCACTGCACAAGAAGGCTCAATGACTTGCTTTAACCGAGACATAAACCATTTTTGAGCGGGAATAATATCTTTTTCTTTAACGCAAAAAAACTCATCGACTACATTTTTTGTAATGGCGTAGTTCATATCACCAATAGATGAACGCAGCCCATCAGCCACAGTAGCTGATTTATCTAGTTTAATATGCTCATTTGCCTGACGCGATTGAAAAGCCGCATTAGCTAAGTCTGGCTCAATCCCAAAAATCTTAACGCCATGGTGTTTAGCGACAATTGTATTACCCGCTAATAGCCCTCCACCTCCTACTGGCATAATCAATATATCTAAGTCAGACAACTCATCAATTATTTCAAGCCCCACTGTACCCTGACCCGCCATAACGTTTAAATTATTGTATGGATGAATAGGAAGCATACCCCGTTGAGCAACAACAATATCCTGAGCCGCTTCACGGCTAGCTGTACCTGGCTTACATTTTATAATTTCGGCGCCATAAGACGCCACTGCATCAAATTTACATTTTAATGAATCATCTGGCATGACGATTACTGCTGGAATCCCACGTTTCCTCGCAGCATACGCAACCGCGGCGCCATGATTTCCGGAAGAATGAGCAACGACGCCTTTATTGGCATCCGAATCACTTAAAGAAAAAATTGCATTACTTGCACCACGCGCCTTAAACGCTCCCACTTTTTGTAAGTTCTCACACTTGAAGTGAACATCACTACCCGTTAAATCATTTAACAATGAGCTTGTTAACAGTGGTGTACGATGAATATAGGGCCTAATTAATTGATGTGCATCAAGGATGCTCTGATACTGGAGTAAAGTCATTTTATTGTTTCTTAAAAACTAGTAATTGATTATTTGCAGGCATTGAATAATCGTCTTGTAAAAATAAATTATGCTCGCTGGCAATTCGATTGATAGCCTCAAAGTCTCGAATTCCTTGATGCGGCTCTGTGCTCTTTAAACTCATATCAAATAGATGATTACTTTCGCTGGTAAATTCCCCTTCATATTTAAAAGGGCCATACATGATAAATAAACCATCTGACTTTAAAAGTTTAGCCACACCAATTAACATTTTTTTTGCGGCTTCCCAAGGCATGATATGAGCTGTGTTAGCGGTATAAACAATATCTGCATGAATTTCCGGCCATTCATCTACAGTGACGTCTAATGCATAAGGTTTTTGAACATTGTGAATATTTAAGCTACTTAAGACTGCATTAGTGACTGGAAGGCGACTTGGAATTTCACTAGTTTGCCAACTAAGTTCAGGAAATGCCTTGGCAAAATGTATCGCGTGCTGGCCCGTGCCGCTACCTATTTCAAAAACTCGCTCTGTTCCAATAAGCAATTTTTTGAGTTTTTCTAGAATTGCGGCTTTATTCCTTTCTGCAGCTGGACTATGCGGTAATTCATTATTAGGATCGTTAGTTGACATTATTCTTCGCTGTCGATACCTGTATCTTCACAGTTTAATTTATCTAAATGAATTTTCAAATTCTCAGCAACCACTTGTGGGGTTTGTAAAATCATTTCACGATAATAAATCAATTCATTAATTGAATCATAGACATCTTCTAGAGCAAGATGCTTGGTATTTTTTTTAAACCCTTTATGTACATCAGAATACCACCGAGAAGACAATTCCTTTAGCGTCGAAACATCTAAATTTCTGTAGTGAAAATAATCTTCCAGTTCCGGCATTAAGCGCGCCATAAAACGTCTGTCCTGACAAATAGAATTGCCACACATGGGTGACTTACCTTTACCAATATATTGCTTAAGAAAATCTAGCGTTTTTTGCTCAGCTGTTTGATAGTCAATTCTTGAATTTTTGACCCGCTCAGTTAAACCTGAATTGCCATGTTGACGCGTATTCCACGCATCCATGCCATTCATTAATTCATCACTCTGATGAATAGCAAATACAGGACCATCGGTGATGATATTTAAGTCTTTATCGGTTATAACAGTTGCAATCTCGATAATGGCGTCTTTTTGGGTATCTAGACCCGTCATTTCCAAGTCAATCCAAATTAAATTACTGTTACTAAAACTCATTATGTCCTGCCTTTCACTTATAATAGCGTTATTGATATTATTTTAACCGATATCCTAATTGGAAAGACAAAATAAACATGCAAGAATTTCGCCTCATATTCCTTATTGCTTTAAGCCTATCGCTAATTGGTAAATTTTATCTTAATTGGCGTCAAGCAAAACACATTGCAGCTCATAGAGCTAGCGTACCTGCTGAATTCGCTGATAGCATTAGCCTTGAAGCTCACCAAAAGGCTGCTGATTACTCAAAAACCAACCTTGCCTTTGGGCGCTGGTCCGAGCTCTACGATACTGCCCTTCTACTCTTGTGGACATTAGGCGGAGGCTTAGCTTTCTTAGATGCCTCAATTCGAGAACTTTCTTGGTCACCACTAAGTACTGGGATCACCGTCATAATTACCTTAATGATACTTAGTTCTCTATTGAGTTTACCATTTAGTTGGTATAGTACTTTTAATATTGAGGCTAAATTTGGTTTTAATAAAAGTACTCCTAAAATATTTTGGACAGACTTATTCAAAGGTATGGTCTTAAGTTTACTATTAGGTATTCCATTAATAGCTCTAATACTTTGGATAATGCAAAAAACCGGAACCTATTGGTGGGTATGGGCCTGGTGTGCTTGGTCAGCATTCAGTCTACTTATGTTATGGGCTTATCCAAAATTTATCGCTCCCATTTTTAATAAATTTTCTCCACTTGAGGATGAATCTTTAAAAAATCGAATCACTGCATTATTAGAAAAATGCGGCTTCAAAAGCAATGGCGTATTTGTAATGGATGGTTCCACACGCTCTAGTCACGGTAATGCGTATTTCACGGGCATTGGCGACAATAAACGTATTGTGTTTTTTGATACCTTATTAGAAACCCTTGAAGAAAACGAAACCGAAGCCGTGCTGGCGCATGAACTAGGACACTTTCGTAAAAATCATGTTACTAAACGAATGATTATGAGTTTTGTGTTTTCCTTTATAGGCCTCGCACTTCTTGGCTGGTTAGTTGAAAAAGAATGGTTCTATACTGCACTTGGCGTGACCGAAGCTTCACCTCATATGGCGCTAATTTTGTTTATGCTAGCTCTACCTGCTTTTACTTACTTTTTAAGTCCAATGGGCTCATTCTTTTCACGTAAAGATGAGTATGAAGCGGATGCCTACGCTGCCGAACAAAGTGATGCAAATGCTTTAATATCGGGCTTATTGAAAATGTATTCTGACAATGCAACAACCCTAACGCCTGACCCCCTGTATTCAGCGTTTTATCATTCTCATCCACCCGCATTACATCGTATACAACATTTGAACTCTCTTGCCTAAATACAACAAAAGCATAACAACTACAGGTCTGGTGATAGCTAATTTACGCTATCACTGCTTAGTTGAAGTTACTGATAATGAAAGTACTAAGATTCTTCGTTGTACGATGCGTGGAAAACAAAAAGGTATTGTCTGCGGAGATCGCGTAGAACTAACTATTAATGAGGAAGGCATTGGAGTTATTGAGTCCTTTCTTGAACGTAAAAATGAACTTGCTCGGCCCAATATGCGTGGCCGCAAAGAAGTATTAACAGCAAATTTGGATCAACTCATCATTGTGGCTGCAGTAAAGCCAGTTTTTGACCCTGAACTCATTGATCGCTATTTGGCAACCGCAGAACTTATGCCAACAGAAATTATTTTGGTTCTCAATAAAATGGATCTTGCTGATGATAAAACAGTACGTACATGGGAAGAATTCAAAAACCTCCCTTACACCTGTATCGAAACATCCACTGCAATTGCTGCGCATCCCGGTATTGAAGAATTAAAATCACACTTACATAATAAAATTTCAGTACTTGTTGGGCAATCAGGTGTTGGTAAATCTTCCATACTCAATTCATTAATTCCAGGCCAAGACATACAAACTCAAGAACTCTCTAAAGCACTCAATGAAGGCAAACACACTACGACGGTTGCGAGTTCATACATTATCAATCCTGAAGACTCACTATCTGGACGTGTTATTGACTCGCCTGGAGTGAGAGACTTTGCCCCACCACCCATACCTGCTGACGATGTTGCACAAGGCTTTATTGATATACGTGTTTATGGAGAAGCATGCAAATTCAGAGACTGCCAACATTTACGCGAGCCGCATTGCGCGGTAAAGGTCGCCGTAGATGAAGGTAAAATCAGTAACCGTCGTTATAAAAGTTATAGACATTTACGCGATTTAATGGAAAAACTATATCGTCCTTATTGAGCTTTTATACATCAATTTCCGGACTTAAAACAACTAAGGCAATAAATCATGAAAAACAGCAAGTTATTAATAAGTTTACTGCTAACATTTTTTACTGCTTCTTTACAGGCCGGCGCCCCTGACGTAAAAATCAATGTTCTCAATTATGTAAGTGCAAAATCGTCGATGCATTTTGACGGTGTGATAAAGCGCAGTGGTGGTGTGAATAAATGGACTCATGGTCGAACTCTCACGCCACTTAATCAGCAAAGAATTAAACGTATGAATCGCGATACACTGTATAGCTCAGCTGTAATCGATATCAGAAAAGGGGCAAGTATTTTTTTGCCCGATTCCGGTTCACGTTATTTATCAGCAACTGTTGTCAATGAAAATCATTTTATCAATAACATTTTTCACGCTCCAGGCTTGCATAAGTTAGATATTCAAAACTTCGATACCCCTTACGTGCTGGTTACTGTAAGAATTTTAGTAAACGAGCTTGATCCCACAGATATATCTGAAGCTCACAAGTTACAAGATAGTTTACGCATCAAAAGTAATTCAGCCATTCCATATACTCACCCAAATTATGATCTTCAAAGCCTTAAGGCAACAACTGATTCCTTATTAGAATTGGCAAAAAACATTCCTAACGCAAAGCAGTCCTTTGGCAAACAAGAAGAAGTCGATAAAGTACGCCACTTATTAACCAGTGCTTATGGATGGGGAGGCCTTCCTGAGAAAGAAGCGTCGTATATCAATATTCAACCGAATCTTCCTTTAGGCAGCTATAAGCTTACCCTTAAAGACGTACCGGTTACTGGCTTTTGGTCTATTAGTATGTATAACAAAGACGGTTTTTTTCAAGAAAATAAATATTCAGCTTATAGCCTGAATAATTTAACAGCCAAAGCAAATACTGATGGCTCTTACACTATTCATTTTGGTGGCGATTCAAGCAACAGCAACTTTTTACCCATCACAGAAGGTTGGAACTACGTAGTAAGAATGTATAGACCTAAGAAAGAAATTATTGATGAAACCTGGAGCTTTCCAGAAGCTGAAAAAGTAAATTAAACCAATTATCCTGGCGGCCAAGTCAGCTTCCGACCACCCAGTAAATGCAAGTGGATATGAAACACCGTTTGTCCTGCATCTTCGCCACAATTCATAACTACTCTGTAACCATCTCCAGCAAAGCCTTCTTGCTTAGCTATGGCCTTAGCTGCGGCATAAAGCTTACCAACTAAAGTTTCATCATCAGAATGAATATCATTAATCGAAGCAATGTGTTTTTTAGGGATAATCAGCACATGCGTAGGCGCTTGAGGATTAATGTCACGAAAAGCCAGCACATCATCATTTTCAAAAACAATATTAGGCTTGATTTCGCCAGAAGCCATTTTACAAAACAAACAATCAGTCATAGTTCTTTCTCTCTTCAATTGTCATTGCGAGACATCGTTTACGATGGCGTGGCAATCTCGTGATTAAATTTTGTATTCTTTTTAAAAACGGAACTCAATAAACAGATTGCCGCATCGCTTTGCTTCTCGGTAACTGCTCCTGCGTGACTCAACTAAGTTACATCCATGCAACAATCGCAATGACGACTTAGAATATCAATTGTTGTCGGCCAGCGAAAGCATGTTGTATCGTCCCCTGATCAATATACTCAAGTTCTCCTCCAATTGGCACGCCATGGGCTATGCGACTAGAAGTGACTCCATACTGCTTAGCTAATTCAGCCAGAAAGTGTGCGGTTGCCTCACCTTCAACGGTTGGATTAGTTGCGAGAATCATTTCTTTTATTTCACCTTTCTGTAAACGTTCTTGCAAAACAGGTATACCAAGATCTGAAGGGCCAATTCCATCTATTGGTGATAAGTGTCCCATAAGTACAAAATACTGCCCGCTAAAACAACCGGTTTGCTCGATAGCAATAACATCTGCTGGAGTTTCAACTACACACAGTGTGCTTGAATCACGACGAGGTGATGAGCAAATTGGACAAAGTTCTTCTTCGGCAAACATGCGACACTGAATACAATGCCCAATTTTTTCAAGGGCTTCTTCTAAGCCTTTTGCAATACGTTGCGCACCATCCCTATCGCGTTCCAGTAACTGAAAGGCCATGCGTTGAGCCGACTTCTTGCCAACACCGGGCAAAGCACGTAAGGCGTTGATTAGATTTTCTAAAGCTGGCGTAAAACGCATGGACATAAATTAATTCCTATTAACTAAAAAACTTAGAATGGGAGTTTCATACCAGGAGGAAGGTTCAAACCTGCCGTCATACTACCCATGGTTTCTTGTGATTTTTCTTCAGCCTTTCTAAGTGCATCGTTCAAAGCTGCAACGATTAAATCTTCTAGCATTTCTTTATCTTCACCAAGAAGGCTTTCATCAATGTCGATTTTCCTAACATCATTTCTGCAGGTAACAGTTGCCTTAACTAAGCCAGCACCAGATTCACCGGTTACTTCCACTTTAGCTAAATCTTCTTGCGCTTTTTGCATATCTTCTTGCATTTTTTGCGCCTGTTTCATTAAATTGCCTATTCCACCACGCATGGTTTATCTCCTAAATGAACAATATAAGTTTTTAATTACTTGGGTTTAATGTCACGAATCGATTTTTCATCAACTCGTGCCGAAAATTGTTTTTGAACAGCCTGTACAAATGGATCTTGCTCTATGGCCTTAACCGCATCTTGTTTTTTTTTTGTAGCTTCTATTTTCTCTTGCACTGCTGGAGTTACTCCAACGTCTTCTGCTATATCAATTTGTAGAGCAACTGTTTTTTGCTCATGTCTACATATTACCTCTTGTAATTCTTTACGCAAAGAGTCCGATAACATCGGTGCAACAATGGCTGCCAAATTTAAACGCAATACGCCTATTTCTTGAGATTGCAAAACACAGTGCTTGGCTAATTGTCTAACAGCACCTTTTAAGGGTAAGGCTTTATAATATTCAACCCAATCAGAAATATTTAAATCGGCCTTTTCATCACTGAAATCTGTCTTGGTATGCACAGGCTCAAGTATTTCTTTGGGACTGGGTACAACAGTCAATTTCACAGGTTCAACAACTTCCTGAACTTGCACTTCAGAATTCTGCTCAACTAAAGCTAAGACAGGTGCAGAGGATTGAGGGTTATTTTGAACTTGATAGTTTGCAGATACACTTACAGACTCAGTCGTTTGTGTTTGTGTTTGCGTTGTTGTCTTGTTTACAGGAACTGTTGGTTGGTTTGGCTTTACGGATTTAAAAGTTTTTTTTTCAGAATCCGTGTAATCAGCTTCTTCTGGTGTAAAAGCTAACATACGTAATACCGTCATTTCAAAACCACCACGAGCTGTTGGTGAGAGATATAAATCTCGACGGCCATGCAATGCAATTTGATAAAAGAGTTGAATCTTCTCTGCGGAATACACTTTTGATAAACTAAGCAAACGATTTCTATCAGTACGCGACGCTAAAGCCGCTGGAACTTCCTTAGCAATCGCCATTCGTTGCAATATATCACTCATTGCATCCAATACTTGAGCGTAATCGGGCGCTAAGGTATCCATGTCGGACACTTTTTGCAGCAATGCAGCAGCATCGTTTTCAGCTAAAGCTTCAAGTAATTGAAAAACATGCTCTCGGTCAATTGTACCCAGCATGTCACGTACCTCTTTAACTCGTACCTCTCCGCTTCCATAAGGAATAGCTTGATCAACCAAACTTAGAGCATCTCGTAAACTACCGTCAGCAGCTACGGCTAATAAATCTAAGGCGTCAGGATCAAAAGGAATATTTTCTGCAGTCAGAACCTTGCTTAGGTGCTCATGCATAGCCGTCTCAGGAATACGCTTAAGATTAAATTGTAAACAGCGCGACAATACAGTGATTGGTAATTTTTGCGGGTCAGTAGTAGCTAATAAAAACTTAACATGCGGTGGAGGTTCTTCTAAAGTTTTTAAGAGTGCATTAAATGAATGCTTTGAGAGCATGTGCACTTCATCGATTAAGTAAACCTTAAAGCGACCCATGGTTGGAGCATATTGAACATTTTCTAAAAGGTCACGAGTTTCCTCAACTTTGGTTCGTGAAGCCGCATCCACTTCAATGAGGTCTAGAAAACGTCCTTCAGTTATTTCGACACATGCCGAACATGTTCCGCATGGTTCGGAACTGATACCCTTGGTTTCACAATTAATGGATTTTGCAAGAATACGGGCTATTGTGGTTTTACCCACACCGCGTGTACCAGAGAATAAGAAAGCATGATGTAAGCGATCATTATCAAGCGCATTAACTAATGCACGCACAACATGTTGTTGCCCAACTAACTCTAAAAAGTTTTTGGGCCGCCATTTACGCGCTAGAACTTGATAACTCATGTAGTTTTAATAGCTCTCAAAATAAAGCTGGAGATGACCCCCGCCAGCCACATCTCGGCACCCAACGTCCCCGATACCGTTGCTCCCTTCCGGGCCTGGCGGAGTTCTCG
>CALHVH010000149.1 GCA_938039225.1 uncultured Gammaproteobacteria bacterium | reverse complement strand
AAAATAATCTTTTTCATATAAACCTCTTTTTGTTTTAAATTAATTAAACTGCCTGAGCATCATATGAAGCTGAGGATTTTTTTACCTGAGGGAAACTTAGTGGAATTCTTTTTTTTTCGTAATTATTATTCATTACGTTTTAATTAAAACTAAGTTATTGTTTTTTATATGTTTTTAAAAAATTGGTTTATTCACTTTTTCAATTAAAAAAATGAATAACTGCTCAAAACTTAAGACGTTTCATCTGCAACTAAATATCTAATTCTGCTACAATCCCCCTATGGCAAAAAAATCCACCAAATACACGGCAAAAATTCCAGATGAAAATGGGTTTATCCATTACACAGATGAAGAAAATGAAATATGGAATACATTAATAACTCGCCAAAAAGCTAACCTACCTGGCAAGGCCTGTGATGACTCTTTGGAATGTTTGGATTTAATGAATTTTCCTGAAGACCGAGTGCCGCAGTGTGAAGACGTTTCAAAAGTCATGCGTGAACACACTGGTTGGGAAGTCGCTCCAGTTCCTGCTTTGATAAATTTCCAACGCTTTTTTGGACTACTGGCTAATAAGCGTTTTCCGGCAGCTACTTTTCTTCGTACCAAAGAAGACTTGGACTATTTACAAGAGCCCGATATTTTTCATGAATTATATGGTCATACCCCTCCATTAACCGATCATCGTTTTGCTGCATTCACACACGCTTATGGTCGTGCTGGTGTTATGGCAAATAAAGCTGATCAAGCCATGTTGGCACGTTTGTACTGGTTTACCGTTGAATTTGGTTTAGTAGATAAAGGCGATGGTCTGCGTAGTTATGGAGCTGGTATCATTTCATCAATTGGCGAAACTGAACACGCATTGCACAATAAAGACGTCATTCGTAAACCTTTTGACCCAATCGAACTATTACGCACGCCTTACCGCATTGATATATATCAACCGGTGTATTTTGTTTTAGAAAGCTTTGACCAATTGTTTGATTTAGCTCAAGAAGACTTATTAGGCTTAATTAAACATGCACGCAAGCTTGGAATGCATGAGCCGATGTTTGAGCCTGTTGCAAAGAGTGCTTGATTGATAGAGATACCGCGAATAAACCGCGGTAAAGTAATAGTTTATATTTACACTACACAAACATACCTCCCACGGCTTGTACCCAAGGGCATAAAACCGCAGGATCTAATAAAGAGAACAACCATGACCAGAGATTTAAAAAGCAAAAAATGTGCTCCATGCAATGGCGAAGTTGAAGCCATGCCAAAGGCTAAGGCCGAAGAATTACTCCAAGAATTAGGCAAGAATTGGACCTTGTCTGAAGACGGAAAAATGCTGAGCAAAGATTTTAAATTCAAAGGCTTTTACAAAACCATGGCCTTTGTGAATTCTGTAGCCTGGATTGCTAACCAACAAGTGCATCATCCAGATTTAGAAGTTGGCTATGGGCATTGTTTAGTGAATTACACTACTCATGAAATAGATGGTTTATCGATTAATGACTTTATTTGTGCCGCAAAAATAGACGATTTATTAGAAAAATAAAGTCTTTTGCTTTTGTAAATTATTGCAATAATTACAGTCTTTTAGGCTAATACAGCCGTGCAATTGTATAAAATTGAAAAAACTCTGACTGCTTTGGCTATTTATAAATTAAGATAAGGTAATTTAGGCTTCTTTATAAGAAAGCACGAGAAATTTTATCCAATTCGAAAGCCAAAAAATTCAAATACTTTTGCAACTTAAACCAATACGCATTTTTGTATTGTTTGTTGCCAGTGTTTTATTCTTACCAATTCTTGTAGAAATGGGCTTTAATATTGCCTATGGTAATGAAGTTTTTGAATCTGTCTCATCCAATGTCTCTGCGGTGGCAATGTTACTTGGTTATATTGCGGCTTATGCAGTGACCATCTATTTTGCAAGAGACTACTTCAAAGTAACCTTAAAAAATTTATTCAAGAATATTTCACCGCAACTGATATTTTTTGCTTTTTTTGCTGGCCTTTTATTTACAGTGGCTATTGTGGAGCTAATGATATTAATTGAACCTCCGCCAGAGTTTGGTTCAGAAAACGAAGCCTTATTATCAGGAACCTTCTTATCGCGAGGGGTATTAATTTTATTTACCGCCTTACTTGGCCCTTTAGTCGAAGAATTTGTTTTTAGGGCTTATATCTTTGATGCCGTAAAACAAAAGTATAGTTTTGCCATAACCGCGGTATTCACTAGCTTTATCTTTATGCTCCCACATATGTTGAGTTACTATTCTTATTGGCCCGCCGCTATTATTCTATTTTGTCTAGGCTTGTTATTAGCCTACTTTAGAAAACGTCATGATAGCTTGTTGCCTTGTATTGTTTTACATTCAACTTATAACTGTGGATTATTAAGCTTATTTTTTATTGCCAGTTAGATTAAGAAACGAATATTCGTTTCCTAATTGTATCCCCGTGGCGACGAGGATCACTTAATGTAAAAGGAATAACAATTTTTCCCAATAAAAATCCGTCTTTCCAAAGACGCGTGAATTTTGTATCAGGTACAAAAAAACCACCTCGGTAAGACCTAAGTGGTTTATTCAATATAACAGAATATAGTTATACGTGACGACCACCGGTCCAACCACCCTTGCTTAAAACCTCATCACCTAATGACTTTGGTGCTTCTTCTAAATCGGTAGCCATTGAGTCATTCCAACGATTTAAAAAACCATACAAGCTAACCGCGGCCAGCATCTCCACAATTTGATCATCACTCCAGTGCTCGCGAACTTTTAGCATTAATTCTAGCGTCACTCCATTAGGTATTGAACCCGCTGCTAAAGCGTAATCCATGGCTACTCTTTCAGCATCAGAATACAATGGGCTGGTTTGATAATCCCAAATAGCCTTCACTTTTTCATGATCAACATTATGAATTTCCGCTGCAATTAAAGAATGCGCTTCA
>CALHVH010000148.1 GCA_938039225.1 uncultured Gammaproteobacteria bacterium | reverse complement strand
CTCTAATCGATCAGAAACCGTACCTGGGTCCACATCTTCGATTTCGTCATACCAAAGATAAGTATTATTACTCCATGAACGTAACCAATGATTTTCATACAAGGTTGAGCCGGCAATGTCAGGATAAGCATTACCCGTAGCAGGATTTATGCCTGATCTAGGAGCTTCACATCGGTCCTTAAAATTAGCTTCAGGTTCAAAAACATCTTTTGTCCATACGGGCCCGGTTGCAACAGGTGGTGTTGGTGGAGGTACTACTGCCACGGGCTCTTCTGAACTGCCACTGCCTCCGCCACAAGCGCTTAACAATAAAGCTGCGGCAAGATAAATAGAAATAAAACGACAAGACCTAACAAAATTTGACATACTTTTTTCTCTGCTGAATGTATAAGCGTATTCTAAACCAATATACTTAAAAATAACATTTACCTATAAATCAATAAGTTACAAAATACTCGGTAAGCTACTGACGCCTGTAATAATGATACGTACAACGAGGTCATATATACACCTAAACTTTATAAACTCTTTGCAATGGCAAGCGTATAAATATCATTATGAACAAATTAGTACTCAGTATCATCTCTTTCATTATTCTAGGCGTGAGTTACTTTAACTTACACGCTGCTAATGAGACTAAAGTCATGGCAGAAAGTGCCGTTCTATCTGAAAACGATAATTTTGCCTTAGCCACTTTTGCGGGTGGTTGTTTTTGGTGTATGGAACCACCATTTGAAAAACTGGATGGCGTTATCAGTGCGGTATCCGGATACGCTGGTGGTTCAGCAGCCAGTGCAGAATACCGAAAAGTTGCCGCCGGAAAAACCAAGCATTTAGAAGTAGTTCAGATTAAATACAACCCAGATCTGGTATCCTATGAAACACTCTTAGAAACGTTTTGGCGTCAAATTGACCCTACCGATGATGGTGGTTCTTTTGTTGATCGTGGCAAGCAATACAAATCAGCTATTTTTTACCACGACGACCAACAAAAAAATATTGCCTTAGCCTCTAAACAGGCACTTGCGAAAAGTAAAATATTTGAAGAACCAATCGTAACTGCACTCTACCCATTGCAAGAATTTTTTGCGGCTGAAGCTTATCATCAAGATTATTATTTAGAAAACCCAGTGCGTTATAGCCTGTATCGAAATGGCTCAGGGCGTGACCAGTTTATTAAAAAAAATTGGAAACAGCATGCTGAGCTTGATTTAACCCCAACGGATAATAGTGACACCATGAATAAATCAAATGTGGCTGAGTTTTGGAAAAATTACACCAAACCATCAGCTAAAGAACTAAAAGAGCAGCTTTCACCTATTCAGTTTAAAGTCACCCAGAAAGATGGTACCGAACGAGCATTTACTGGTGAAAACTGGGACAACAAAGAAGCCGGTATTTATGTAGACGTGCTCTCAGGCGAACCTTTATTTAGCTCTACACATAAATACAAGTCCGGTACTGGCTGGCCAAGTTTTTGGGATGTCATTGAAAAAGAAAATATACTAGAGAAAGAAGATAACTCACTCTTCCTAGGCAAGCGTATCGAACTTAGAAGTAAGTATGCGGATTCACACTTAGGACATGTTTTTCCTGATGGGCCACAACCAACGGGAATGCGTTACTGCATCAATGGCGCTTCTTTGCGTTTCATTGCAAAAGACGAAATGCAATCAGCCGGTTATGGCGAGTACCTAAAATTATTTAACGAGTAATATCCCCTTCATGGATGAAGACTCTCTTAGCGCTAGGATAAATTCTTAGCGCTTTTTTTATGTCAGTTTAATAATCTAATCAAGTAGATGTTAAACTTAAAAATATTTTCTAAAAGGCGCAGACCATGAAAACCATTAAAATCCTTCTAATAATGAGTCTGATATTTTTTTTATCAGCCTGTTCAGCTAAAACTGAGTCTAGTATTCCCAAGAACTCTCAAAAGGCTATAAGCAGTTATATCATTTCACCTCTTGATGGAGAAACTGTAAGTTCTCCGGTAAGAGTCATTTTTGGTCTCAAAGGCATGGGCGTAGCTCCTGCAGGTGTGAACATTGAAAATACTGGACATCATCATTTACTAATCGATATGAATGAGCTACCTGACTTAACAAAACCTTTACCCGCTACTGAAACACTTATTCATTTCGGAAAAGGGCAAACAGAAACTAATCTTGAACTCTCACCAGGCACACATACCTTGCAATTGCTGCTAGGAAATTTTATTCATGTTCCACATTCTAAACCTGTACTATCAGAGAAAATCACCATTACTGTAAAGTAACATTTGTTAATGCACATCATCATTTGCTCAAAAACTCTCTAAGCCCAGAAGGTTATTGGAGCTATGATATTTTTTCAAAATTCTTTGTCTATTCTGGAATAAATAGTTAAATGCCAAACAACAAAAATGATGTCATTATAATCGGCGGGGGTCATAACGGTTTAGTATGTGCATTCTATCTCGCTAAAACAGGTGCTAAAGTCACTGTATTAGAACGCTCTGACAAAGTTGGTGGCGCAGCAATCACTGAAGAGTTTCACCCAGGGTTTAAAAATTCGGTTGCTTCTTATACTGTCAGTCTACTCAATCCAAAAGTAATACAAGACTTAGACCTACATCGACATGGTCTTGAAATTGTCGAACGACAAGTCAATAATTTTTGGCCCAATACAGAAGCAGGAAACCATGATTTTCTGGCCTTTACTGTGGGTGAAGAAAGCCTCAAAAATGAAATCGCTCGTTATTCTCAGACTGATGCGGAAAATTTAGCAGTTTACTTTAATGATATTGAAATGGTCAGTAATCTTATACGTGACCAGTTATTAAAAACGCCACCTAATGCTGGTGGAGGCATTAAAGATATTTTAAAACTGTTTGCACTGAGTAATCAGGCAAGAAAATTAACCGTAGAACAAAAACGTGTGGTGATGGATATTTTCACCAAAAGTGTTGCAGATTTCCTTTCTTTGTATTTTGAAAATGACTATGTAAAAGGCGCCTTCGCCTTTGACGGTATTGTCGGCACCTACGCAAGCCCGTACACGCCTGGAACGGCTTATGTATTAATGCATCACGCCTTTGGGGAAGTCAATGGTAAAAAAGGGGTATGGGGACATGCTGTCGGCGGCATGGGTGCAATTACTCAAGCTATGCGAAAAGCATGTGAAGAGCACAATGTTGATATTATTTTGAATGCTGAAGTGAGTGAAGTACTTATAGAGAATGGTAAAGCAATCGGGGCATCGCTTAAAAATGGTCAGCAGTATTTCGCAAAAGCCATTGCCTCAAACTTAAACCCAAGCCTTCTGTATAGCAATCTAGTTGATGATAAATTTTTACCCAATGATTTTAAACGTCGTATAAAACATTATAAAAATGGTTCAGGGACCTTCCGTATGAATGTTGCATTGAATGAATTACCACGTTTCACCTGTTTGCAAAATCAAGCAAGAGCCTCTGCCGAGCATTTAACCGGCGGTATAGTCATTGGCTCAACGATAGACTACCTAGATAAAGCTTATTTAGATTCCAAATCAGCTGGTTGGTCTAAAAACCCTGTTGTAGAAATACTCATACCATCCACTTTAGACAAGTCGCTGGCCCCCGAAGGTCAACATGTAGCTAGTCTGTTTTGTCAGCACTTTGATCCGGATGTGAATGGCCTAGAAGGTGATTGGGATAATCATAAAGACTCAGCAGTAGACTGTATTCTAAATACAGTAGAAGCATATGCACCTGGGTTTAAGCAGTCCATTGTGGGAATACAAGTACTAAGTCCACTAGATTTAGAAAGAAAAATAGGCCTCACTAAAGGTGACATCATGCACGGCGTTTTAAGCCTGGACCAAATGTTCTCAGCCAGACCAATGCTTGGCTACGGAAATTATCGTACTCCAATAAAAGGTTTATACATATGTGGGTCAGGTACACATCCTGGCGGTGGAGTCACTGGAGTACCAGGACATAATGCTGCACATGAAATGTTAGGTGAAGCGCTTTGGAAGAAAAATTAAACTAAAGCTTTAAAGTTACAAATGCACCTAAATAAAATATCCTTATTACCAAAAACTCATTGACATTACTTGGCTGCACCAGTAATCTCTTGTGCATGAATTCAATCGCACACAAATCTAACTGGTGGTGGCTCGCAACTTAAAGCGGGTTGATGTGTGCGTGTGAAATACACGCGAATATTAAAAGCCCGCTTATTAGCGGGTTTTTTTATAGGCATTTTTCAAGAATACAATTAAAGACATAAATCTGGGTCAGTACCTTATATGCAACACAGAATATTAAATCGAACATTAAATACACAGGCCACTGCAAGCGATGTCTATGCCGCGCTGTGTAGAGATGCAGATACGGGGCATATAAAACCTCATACAGCCTTGTTTGAAACGGCTGCGGTTGGTCAGCTTCACCATGTAAAAAGCCTTCTCATGCTATCGGCAGCCGTAAGAATTGAATGCCGAAATAAACAAGTTCACTTTATTGCCTTGTCTGATAACGGTATACATTTTCTTAATGACTTAAAACCATTACTCAATCTTCCAGTAGCGATTATCGATAATGATTCAGGCTTTTACATAGATTGCAACGTATCTAATACGAGCAGTGATGATGAAGAAACACGTTTACGAGCGTTCAATATTTTTGAGCCTTTGAGACAAACGCAACAATTATTACGTAGCGGAGACGCTGAACAAGACGCAGTAACCTTTTTATTTGGGTATTTTGCTTATGATATTGTTGATCAATTTGAAGAAATTCCTAGCTCAGCCATTGGTGACAAAGATATTCCGGACTATGTCTATTATTTAGCTGACCAGTTATTTATTAGAGATGAACAAAGCGAACAAGCCAAATTATTTACTTTAGCCTTCAATCGCAATGCAAATAACTTAAGCATCAATACACAACTTAATGACTTAGTGCTTCGCTTAGAGAGTCTAAAAAAACAAAAGCTAAACAGCATTCCTCGAGTAGACCTTAAAGGCCAGGTAGAGCAATACGCTACCATGAGCCCAACAAAGTTTAAACAAGGTATCGAAGTTATCCGTGAGCACATTAAAGCAGGTGACGTTTTTCAAACGGTTTTATCCCGTCAATTTGAATTGCCTTGTGATGATGCCTTCGCCGCTTATCAAGTATTAAAACAGCATAACCCCAGTCCTTATATGTTTTTTTTACAAGGCGAACGTTATGCTTTCTTTGGAGCAAGTCCTGAAAGTGCTGTCAAATTTACAGCACGTAATCGAGAAGTAACTATCTATCCAATCGCCGGAACACACAGACGTGGAACGGATATACACGGTCGTATAGATCCAGATTTAGATAGCCGTATCGAAGCATCTCTCAAACAAAATACCAAAGAATTGGCTGAACACATGATGTTAGTTGATTTGGCCAGAAATGATATTGCCCGTATTTGTAAGGCTGGGACTCGCAAAGTTAGAGAATTACTACAGGTTGTTCGTTACGCCCATGTGATGCATTTAGTATCGGAAGTTATTGGCGAGTTAGATGAAGATTTAGATGCCTTACACGCCTACCAAGCCTGCCACAATATGGGCACTTTAGTAGGCGCACCAAAAATTAAAGCCACAAGCATATTGCGTGGTTTAGAGAATAATTATCGAGGAACCTACGGCGGAGCCGTTGGCTATTTAAATGCAGCGGGTGATATGGATACGGCAATTATCATTAGAACTGCACAAGTTCGTAATGGCTTGGCAACGGTGCAGGCCGGTGCTGGAGTTGTTCTAGACTCTGACCCCGATAGTGAAGTACAAGAAACCTGTAATAAAGCCTCAGCGGTAATTCGCGCTTGTTTAGCGGTTAGTGATTCTAATAAAAAAATTGAAACTGACGAAGAAAAAATGAAAAGGAGTAAAGAATCATGGGTCAAATGGTAGATGCTCTCGAATTTGGGAATGGTCAAGAAGCTCAAGATAATGTGGGTGGCGTAATAAATTCTGTCTCTCATAAAAAACATAAAATATTTTTACTAGATAATTTTGATTCCTTTACTTATAACTTGAAATACCAGTTACAAGAATTAGGCGTGGTTAAAACCTATAGAAACAATGTTGACCTAGACAAGCTAATTCATATCGCTAAAGACTGCGATTTAATCGTTTTATCACCTGGACCAGGTAATCCTACACAAGCCGGTAACTTAGTACCGTTTATTAAAGCATTAGCCGGTCAAGTACCTATGTTTGGCATTTGCCTAGGGCACCAAGCCCTAGTTGAAGCGTTTTCTGGATTAGTCGGTCCAGCACCGGCCATTTTGCATGGTAAAACCTCTGATATGCAACACAATGGTGACTCATTATTTAAAGACTTACCTAATCCTTTAACCATAGCAAGATATCACTCTTTAGTAGCCAGTGATGTGCCAAGTAATTTCTCTGTGACAGCTAGTGTAGATGGACAAGTTATGGCAATTGAAGACACTCAACTAAAGCTCTTTGGTGTGCAATTTCACCCTGAGAGCATCTTAACCACCTATGGTCAAAATCTTTTTGAAAACGTATTTGAATGTGTAGGTTTAAGTTAAATTAAGTATCTAAATTGTCATTGCGAGGAACAAGGTCACGTGGCAATCTAGTAAACAAATAGATTGCCACGCCATTTGCAATGGCTCGCAATGACGAGAAAGTAATATATGTCAGAGAATATAAACAATTTTTTAGAACGCGTGTATCAAGGTCAAGATTTGTTAGCTGCAGATACACGTCAAATTTTTGAATCTTTACTTAAGGGCGAGCTGAACGAACCTACAATCACCGCTTTGTTAATTGCCCTTAAATGCAAAGGTGAAACCCCTCAAGAAATTGCCGGTGCCGCACAAGCAATGCGAGCGGCTTGTAATTTTCCTGACTTGGCTTTTCACACAATGGACTGCTGTGGAACAGGCGGTGATGGTTCAAACACTATCAATGTATCAACGATAGTAAGCTTTGTTCTGGCTGCTGCCGGCATAAAAGTGGTCAAACACGGTAACCGCTCGGTGTCGTCTAAATCTGGTTCTGCCGATGTGCTTGAAAAACTTGGTATACCACTCGCACAAGATGCCGATCTTGCTGTTAGCGCTTTAAAAAATGTGAACTTTTGCTTTTTATTTGCTCCTCATTTTCATAGCGGTGTTAAATACGCCATGCCGGTACGTAAGTCATTAAGTACACGTACCCTATTTAATCTACTTGGGCCTTTAGTCAATCCAGCAGAGCCTATTTATCAAATGATGGGGGTTTATGATGCGGCATTGTGTGCACCACTTGCTGAGACCTTACAACAACTCGGTTGCAAAAGAGCCTTAGTGGTTAACGGCCAGGGGTTAGATGAAATTACCATTACCGGAACCACGCATGGCGCCTTTGCTGCTGATAATAAAGTTGAAGTCATTGAAATAGACCCTAAAGAAGTGGGTTTAGACTATTTCTCATTAGAAGATATTAAAGGTGATGACGCTGAATATAATACCCAACGTCTAATTGCTATTTTACAAGGCGAGGGCACTGCGGCAGAAAATGCAACCATTGCCTTGAATGCGGGCACTTCCTTGTGGGTACATGAAATGGCAAGTGATTGGAAAGCGGGTTATGCTCAGGCGCTTGCACTTTTAAAATCAGGAAAGGGCTTTGAGCAACTTCAATTGATTCAGAGTTTTTATAAGAATGCATAAGACTAGTAATCAAAAATTACGAATTCCCAGAAATGCGAAGCATTGTCTGGGATCCAACAACACTGGATACCAGCCTTCGCTGGCAATACGATATCTATGAATTTTACCGCCCCTTCATTAAGTTCTAATCTAAAACCAGATAGCGTACTGGGGAAAATTGTTGCAAAAAAATTAGCACAACTTCCAACGCAATTAGAAGGTTTAGAGAGCGACAATTTACAATCCTCAACACGAAGTCTTTTTGAGGTCCTGTCCAAACCTGGCGGACACTTTATTTGTGAATACAAAAAAGCTTCGCCTAGTTTAGGTTCAATTCGTGAAACGGACACGGTGGAAACGATTGTTCAACAATATGCATCGTTCGCGTCGGCTATATCAGTATTAACTGAGTATGATCATTTCAAAGGTGAATTAGACTTCATCCCAAGAGCTAAAGCCGTCTGTTCACACCCTGTATTGTGCAAAGATTTTACTTTGGTTCCTGAACAAGTTCTGCAAGCCAGACAGTATGATGCTGATGTGGTTTTATTAATGCTATCTGTTTTAGATGATGAACAATATCGACTATGTGCTGAGGTAGCACATGCACTAAATATTGATATTCTCACGGAAGTACATGACGAACAAGAATTACAACGCGCATTGCATTTAGATGCAAAAATCATTGGCATTAATAATCGTAATCTTGCTGATTTAAGTATTGATCTTGCTACTACAGAAAAACTTGTTAGATTAATTCCTCAAGAAAAAAGAAAACATATCCGTGTGATTAGTGAATCAGGCATTAAAACGCGAGCAGAAGTACGTCGACTGGCCCCAATTGTTGATGGTTTTCTTATTGGCTCTTCATTAATGTCTGAGCCACGTGTGGATTTAAAATTAAGAGAACTTGTATTTAGCTCAACCAAGATATGCGGACTGACTAATAGTGTTGATGCTGATTTAGCCTATATGGCCGGAGCTAAATTTGGTGGTATGATTCTCGCTGAAGGTTCAACGCGTACTATCAGCATAAAACGAGCGGCATCGATCGCTAAACGTACACGACTACCTCTAGTCGCCGTATTTAGAAATCAGACAATTGAATATCTTGTAGAAGCGGCCAAAGAGATTACTCTATACGCCGTACAATTACATGGTGATGAGTCAGATGCCTATATCACGGAGCTTAAAGAATTAATTAATCCAGATATTGAAATTTGGAAAACCCTACACGTCACCGATCACTTGCCTGCTCCTCCCTCCGTCAAAGTTGACGCTTTACTATTAGAAAATGGTAATTCCAAACTTTCTGGTGGAAGTGGTGAATCATTCGATTGGAGCTTACTCGATAATGTTGCAACAACGTATAAAGAGTACTCCTTGGAGAACATCATATTAGCTGGTGGACTTAATCCAGATAATATTGCTACCGCTCAACAAACACCACTAATACGTTTCGATTTGGCCTCTGGTGTAGAAAATCGCCCAGGCTTTAAAAATCGATTCAAAATACAAAAATTATTTACCACTATAAGACAACAGGCCTTTAAGCCAAGACATACGCAATGACACAAGAAACTCTACAAAATTATTCCGAAGTACGTAAAGGTTATTTTGGACAATTCGGCGGACGCTTTATTCCCGAGTTACTCGTTCCAGCTCTACAACAGTTAGAAGATGCCTTTGAATTTGTGCAGCAAGATTTAGCCTTTAATACTGAACTGGATGACTTATTAAAAAATTACGCTGGCCGTCCAACGCCATTAACAAAATGTAAAAACTTTCTTGCCGACACTCAGTTAAGTGTTTATTTAAAACGAGAAGACTTACTACACGGTGGCGCACATAAAACCAATCAAGTTTTGGCTCAGGCTTTATTAACCAAACACATGGGTAAAACACGTGTGATTGCAGAAACGGGCGCTGGCCAACATGGCGTTGCTACCGCTATTGCTTGTGCATTATTAGGTTTGGATGCCACCATTTATATGGGTAGTAAAGACGTTGCCCGACAAGCACCTAATGTTTACCGCATGGAATTAATGGGCGCTAAGGTGGTTCCTGTCGATAATGGCTCTGGTAGTTTAAAAGACGCGATTAACGAAGCCATGCGTGACTGGGCATCCAGTTTTGACACTACGCATTACTTATTAGGTACAGCCGCTGGACCGCATCCATTTCCAAGTTTGGTTAAGGCTTTTCAAAAAGTGATTGGCGAAGAAGCAAAAGTTCAAATGCAAGAACAAACCGGCCGTCTACCTGATGCAGTTGTCGCCTGTGTTGGCGGTGGCTCAAATGCCATTGGAATTTTTGCTGATTTTATTCAAGATGAAAAAGTCCGTTTGATTGGTGTTGAACCTGCCGGTCATGGTCTACATACCCAAGCGCATGGAGCTACCTTATTAAAAGGTCAGCACGGTATATTGCACGGTGCCATGACCTATGTACTACAAGATGATGATGGTCAAATTCAAGAATCACATTCAATCTCTGCCGGTTTAGATTACCCAGCTGTGGGTCCTGAACATGCATGGTTATATGCCTCGGGCCGCGGAGAATACGTTGGTGTTACAGATGGTGAAGCGCTGCAAGGCTTTAAAGACCTTTCACATGCTGAAGGTATTATTCCAGCTTTAGAGTCTGCCCACGCTTTAGCCTACTTACATACCTTGGCAAAAGAAACGGATAAGCCAATGAATGTACTACTCAATTTATCTGGACGTGGCGACAAAGATTTACAACACGTGATTGATGAAGACAAAAAATTGAATCAGAAATAAACACCGTCATTGCAAGGAGTAAAGCGACGTGGCAATCTCTATAGTCCAAAAAGATTGCCGCGCTATTTTCAATAGCTCGCAATGACTTAATTTGTCTACTACTACAAAAGAATAAAGAAAAAATTTAAAAGCAGAAACCCTATGACAAACCGTTATCAAAATACTTTCGCAGAATGTAAAAAGCAAAACCGCATTGCACTAGTGCCTTTTGTGGTGATTGGTGATCCTGATATTGACACCTCAATAAAAATCATTAAACAATTGATTGATTCAGGTGCCGATGCATTAGAACTGGGTATTCCTTTTTCTGACCCTATTGCTGATGGCCCTATTATTCAAGCTGCAACCATCCGTGCTTTAGAATCTGGTTTCAAAATTTCAAATCTAGAAAAAGTATTCAATGCCATTCGTGAATACAATTCGGATATTCCTATTGGATTACTTATGTATGCAAATCTCGTTATGCATTATGGAATGGAAAAATTCATTCAAGATTGTGCAAAATGGCAAGTTGATTCTATTTTAATTCCTGATGTACCCGCACAAGAAGCTGAACTGATAACTTCGCTAACAAATAAGCACAAGGTACAAAGTGTTTTCATTGCACCGCCCAACGCAACACCAGAAACGTTAGAGCAAGTAGCCGCCTTATCACAAGGCTATACGTATTTATTAGGTCGAGTGGGTATAACAGGCACCCATGTAGATGTGGATACACCTTTAGAAGAAGTAGTAAACAAGTTGCATTCACACAATGCTGCACCTTTGGTGCAAGGCTTTGGCATTTCTAAACCAGAACATATAGAGCAAGCCGTGAAAACGGGATTAGATGGCGCAATTTGCGGCTCAGCAATTGTGAATCTTTTGGCTCAAAGTCAACAAGCTGGTGATGATCTGCCTAAAACCTTGGCTAAATTAGATAAATTCATGCAAAGTTTGAAAAAGGCCACTTATAAATGAGATTGCTCTAAGCCCACAACTTTATTGATGTCATTCCCACGAAGGTGGGAATCCATATTATTTTCAACCACTTACTAGATTTCCGCCTTCGCGGGAATGACGCAACATATGTACAAGCACTAAATATGCATTATTTCAGTGCATAATCGAGATACTTGCACCTTGCACGAACATGGTGCAACAAATTCTGATATCACTTACAATCAAGTATGCCTACTGAATCAGCAATTAAAACATTTCCCAAAGAAACGCATCAAAATTTTGAGACGCTTGTCATACAGGAACTCAGCACTGCAG
>CALHVH010000147.1 GCA_938039225.1 uncultured Gammaproteobacteria bacterium | reverse complement strand
AAAAAACTTTGGTTTGTATAAATAACTTACTGGAACATCTAGTAAAAATCATTCTGAATAACTTGGCTCGAACAGACTAATATGGTAAAAAGGTTGCTTGAAAATATGTTTTAGCAGCTAATTTTTATTGTCTGCTCAATTAAACCGCTGATCTATGGTTTTGGTTAGCGTAATTTTTGTACAAAATTTAAAAGTAATATGTTGGATTAATCATTTTTAAATTCGGTTATTTTTAAAAAAATCAAGAATATCAATAATTTATAGAAATTTGACTGGGCTTGGGAAGAGCGTAAATCAAGAAAAGCCAGCGAGTTGGGAGCAAGTGTGAGTAATATGTCGGCGGAAGAAAACAGTGGGCTTAAAGTCCTTATCATTGATGATAGTAAAACGATTAGGCGCACAGCTGAATCTATTTTGACAAAAGAAGGCTTTCAGGTCTTTACAGCCATAGATGGTTTTGATGCACTGTCAAAAGTTGCAGACCATAAACCCGATGTTGTTTTTGTAGACATCATGATGCCGCGTCTCGATGGCTATCAAACCTGTGCGTTAATCAAGCACAATAAATCATTTAATAAAACTCCAATTATCATGCTATCGAGTAAAGACGGCTTGTTTGATCGTGCGCGAGGAAAAATTGTGGGTTCAGAAGAGTACTTAACCAAACCATTTACCAAAGAAGAATTACTGACTGCAATTTCAAACTATGTAAATGTTTGAGATTTAAAGCATTATAAAAGAGGAAAGACATGACCACTGTATTAATAGTAGATGATTCACCAACTGAGGTGCACATTCTTAAGGGTTTTTTAGAAAATAACGATTTTACTGTGCTAGTAGCTAGCGATGGAAAATCAGGAATTGAAATAGCGGCAAAAGAAAAACCAGATTTAATCCTAATGGATGTTGTTATGCCAGGGGTTAATGGTTTTCAGGCTACACGTAAACTTTCTCGTAATGATGATACGTCCGACATACCAGTAATCATGGTAACCACTAAAAGTCAGGAAACTGATCGGATTTGGGGTATGCGTCAAGGGGCTTCAGATTACATTGTGAAGCCAGTTAAAGAGAAAGAGCTAATTGAAAAAATTAAGCAAACACTCAAGTAAATTTATTATAAAAATTTTATGTTAGACAACCTATATACCTTACGTGAAAATCCTTTTCATCTCCTCAGAGAGCTTGAACAACGCTGTCGTGTAGTAAATCAATCTTATTCAGGCGGTAGTCAAGTTAAAGAATGGGTTGGAATAGCATTTCGCATCGGCGATGAAGTTTTAATTACTTCTCGGAGTGATGTGCGAGAAGTGTTAGCGTTAATTCCAAGTACTCGAGTTCCTGGGGCAAAAGCCTGGATTAAGGGTTTGGCCAATTTACGTAGCCAACTTATTCCGGTAATTGATTTTGTTAAATTCCTTGGTGGAGAACAACATGAGTCAACCGGACAAGAGCGTATGTTGGTTGTGAACCACGATCGAATTCCTGCGGCATTAGTTGTTGATGAGGTCTTAGGTTTTAGACGCTTTAGTGAATCTGAATTAAGTAAAAACTGCACGGTTGAAAGTAAATTTGGCGTAAAGACATTTTTGCTTGGTGAATGTAGTCGGGATGAAAAAGCATGGGCTGTTATAGGCCTGCGAAAGTTGGTTGAAAGTCAAGAATTTATGCAGTCAAGTGCAATAAATTAAGACTAGTAGAATTTAAAATACATTTAAAACTTTAATATTAAGAATGAGCAACTAAATAGTTGCTAGAGGAATACTTATGGCAAAGCAACGTAATTTAAGTCCCAAACAAATACCTACATTAGGTGTATTGGGTTTGCTACTACTGCTTGCGTTGGCTGTAGTTAATTTTTTAAACTTAGACACGACAGTCGCTTTTTTTAATGAAGCTTTAGTAGCTCTTGCTGGTTTATGTTTTTTAGGTATGTTAACTGCTTACGCAAAAACTTCTGGCTTACGTGCTTCAGCTGAATTAGCTATGGAAAAAGCGGAACGTGACCAAGAGGGTATTTTGCGTTTAATGGATGAGTTGGGAAGCTTGGCAGATGGTGATTTAACGGTAGAGGCATCTGTGACCGAAGATGTAACTGGCTCAATTGCCGATTCAATTAACTATGCGGTTGACGCTTTACGAGACTTAGTAACTACTATCGATCAAACGGCTACACAGGTAAACCGTTCAGCACAACAAACCCAAATTACGGCTAATAAATTAAGTGATGTGAGTTCTAGCCAGAATGAGCATGTGATTCAGGCGAATGAGGCAATTAACTCTATTTCAGAATCAATCCGTCGTGTTACAGACAATGCAGAAACTTCTTCTAAGGTAGCCCAGCAGTCGGTAGAAATTGCCGATAAAGGTAGTATTGCTGTGCGTCGTACCATTGAAGGTATGGCATCCATTCGAGAAACTATCCAAGAAACATCGAAACGAATTAAACGTTTAGGTGAGAGCTCGCAAGAAATTGGAAACATTGTTGGCTTAATTAATGACATCGCTGAACAAACGAATATCCTTGCTCTGAATGCTTCTATTCAAGCCTCCATGGCTGGTGAGGCTGGTCGCGGTTTTGCGGTTGTAGCTGATGAAGTACAACGACTAGCGGAACGTGCGACCGATGCGACTAGGCAAATTGAAACTTTAGTTAGAACTATTCAAACAGATACCAATGAAGCCGTAGCGTCCATGGAAGAGTCTACCGCCAATGTGGTTGGTGGAGCGAAACTTGCTGAGAACGCTGGTGAGGCTTTGGAAGAAATTCAATCGGTATCAAAACAAATTTCAGAATTAGTATCCGGTATTTCAGAGGCTTCCAAAACTCAGTCGGTAGAAGCAGGAAGCGTAATGAAAACTATGGACGTTCTCAGAAAATATTCAACCCAAACTGCAGGTGGAGCATCAGTTACCTCTACTAACGTATCCAAACTTGCTGATCTTGCTAAAGAGTTACGTGAGTCTGTAGCTGGGTTTACCCTGCCTGAGGGTGAGTCTGCCGATGATGACTATGATGACCTTTCTGTTGAAGAAAGCGTTTAAGAAATTACTGCTATATAAGTAAAAAAATAAGAGTGCAATTAATACAATGTTAGAAGCCGCATTTAGAGATACTTTATTTGTCATTTCCGATGAAATGAATCTAACGCTTAACGATATTCGTTCGGCATTAGAGCTTGCAGTTGAAACTAAAAATGACAAGCACTTAAGTATGGTCAGTGAGTTATTAAAAACCGCTAAAGGTGCTTTTGAAATCATTGATTTTAATGCATCGGCTTTATTAGCATCGGAAATGCTCTTAAACGTAAATGAGTTATTAACTAAAAAAGCAAAAAATCCACAGTTATCTCTTGAGGCAATAAGTCGAGGCGTTGTGATTTTGCCTGTGTTTTTTCATAAAACCATCGAGTCAGAAGGTCGTGAAAATTCAGTTGCTTTGTTGCCAATAATGCAAGAATTACGTGCTGCGCGCCAGGCCAAGCCGCTCTCTGAAGATACCTTGTATTTGATGGACGTAAAAGATGATGAACTCTCAGATAAAACAGTTAAACTCCCACAATTAACAGGTTTTTCTGAGAAAGAAGATTTATGTGAGCTCATTGGTAAATACCGAGCAGTGTTTCAAACCTCTCTTCTAGGTTGGATTAAAGACCCTCATGGACAAAAACATCTAACTCGTATTGCAGTAATTCTAGAGAAATATGAACAAGCATCAAAAGAAGAACGCAGTTTTAAACTTTGGTGGGTGACTGGCGGTTTGGTTGAGGCCCTATTAGAAAAAGGTTTAAAATCAAGCCCAGATTTAAGACGTCTATTTGGTCAAGTTGATAGGGCTGCAAAAAGAATTCTGGATCATGGTGAGAGCCATTTTCAAGAAAATACTGACCGCAGTTTGATAAACCAATTATTGTATTTTATTGGGCGCACTACAAGTAATGGTGAACGAGTTAGTAAGATTCGCACAGCCTTTAGTTTAAATGAATCTTTACCTTTAGAAGAGAAGCTTGAGACAGCACAAACTAATCTTACCGGGCCTGATACACAAGTCATGGTCTCTTTGTCTACTGCAATAAGAGAAGATTTAGATAAAGTTAAAGACGCTTTAGATATTTTTAACCGCACTGGCTCGAAAGAAAATATTCAAATTGAACAGCGATTTGATAGCCTGAAAAAAATTGCTGATACTTTGAATATGCTTGGGCTAAATGAGTTACAAACTCGTGTTTTAGATCAACAAAGTGAACTTACAAAACTACTAGAACGAAATGAGCCAATTACAGATAATCATTTGATTGGCATTGCGGCTTCCTTGTTACAGGTTGAATCACGCTTAGAAGAAGAGCTGGACAAGCTTGCTGGTAAACAAGATAAAGATAAGCCAAAGTACTTATTAGAGGCACTTGAGGCAACTTTTCGTGAGACAAAAGTTAATATAGCGAGAGTTAAAGAAGTTATAAGTCAGTTTATGCGTGACCCAACTGACGTAAAGCCAATTTCACGTGCACCAGTGCTTTTGAAAGAGGCTCGTGCAGCCACTATGTTGGCTGAAAAAGAGCGTTTGGCGGTTGTTCTCGAACGCTTACAAGATTACATCACACGATTCTTAATTGGTAGCGGTCGTCTGCCTTATTCTGAGCATTTAGAATTACTAGCAGGGGCTATTGAGAGCGTTGACTTTTATTTGGAAACGCTCAATAAAGGACGACGTGACCCATGGTATATGTTAGATAATGCTGATAGCTGTCTGGAACAGTTATTACGGGAAGCGCCGACACAGTTGTTACCCAAAGATCAAGAAGGGTCGGTTGGTGACGGTACCATTACTCTTGAGGTTAATACTGAACTTTTGACGGTATCAGAATCTGGTAGTGGTACGGTTGACTTACCAAAGCTTACTCCAGAACAAATTGAGTCAATGACTCAAAAGACCACACAAGCTATCGCAGAAGATGAGAATCAGCATCCTGATGCTTATCCAGTAATGGATCGCTCACTTGAGACTGACCCTGAAGTTATTGAAATTTTTCTGGAAGAAGCTAATGAAGTGCATGCAAATCTTGCGCAAGAGTTTTCAGCTTGGAAAGGTGATCACGACCTGCGTGAAGCCTTAGTTTCTGTACGACGCGGTTTTCATACCTTAAAAGGTAGTGGTCGAATGGTTGGAGCTCGTCGAATGAGTGAGCTTGCCTGGCAAGCTGAACACTTAATTAATCGAGTGCTTGAAGGCACTATAAAAATGGATGCTGATGGTGTGCATTTAGTAGATCGGTCTGTTAGTTGTATTCCAAGTTTAATAGAGCAAATTGAAACTGGTGCAGATACAAAAGAAGATGCCCATCAATTAATGCTTTCACTTGAGTCCTATATTTCACAAAAACTTGCTGAGCAAGCAGAAGCTGGTGACAGTACCTTATTGCCAAATCAATTGAAAGTGAGTCCTGAATCATTACAAGCTAATACTGAAGCTTCAGATTTGGAAAGGCCGATTACGCAAATTATAGATATGCGAGGTCTTATTAATCCGAGTGAAGTGGCAGGGCAGACGCAAATAATGGATATGCGTCAGATTATTAGCCCAGATGATGAAGCTGCAATGCAAGAGTTAATTGGTAATGACCTTGATTCTTCTTCAGCCAGTTCTGACTCAGAAAAAAGTGTCTCTGATGAAGTTACTGCAAAGGCCTATCATTTAGAAATTCCGCTTTACGACATTTATTCAGAAGAATCTGCAAAACATATTGCTACTATTCGGGACTTTTGTTCTAAATCAATTAATAAAAGTATTAGTAGTGCTATGCATCGCGCTGTGCATACCTTACATGGCAGTGCAAATATGGCGGATATTCTTCCGATTACACAAATTGCAGGTGAGTTAGAACATTATGTGCAACGTCTCTATGACGAGGGACTGCCTTTAGAAGAAAAAGGCGCAAGCATAATCGGCGATGTGACAGATAAGATTGAAGCTATGATAGCGACCATCAATCAAGATGCACCAATGGAATATGTGGCTCCCGCATTAATTTCTAGACTACATGAGGTCCGCAAAGAGATTGATTTACAACTTGAATCTAATACAGATACTCTAGAAGCATCTATTTCGGAAGTAGATGATCTGACAAGTCCTAAAACCGAAGTTGATACGGGCGATTTACTGGATGAGCTTAAAGTTGAGTTAGACGATATTTTAATTGTTGCTGATACTCCAGCTCAAGATAGTGCTGTGGAACAACACCAAGCTCCAACTATGTTGGCGGTAGACTCTGAGATTACAGCAATTTTCTTAGAAGAAGCCAGTGAAATCATTGCCGAGACTGATACGGCAGTTGCAAGCTGGGGTTCTGATGGCATCAGTGATCAGCAAATTTCTGAGTTGTTACGTCATTTGCATACACTGAAAGGTGGCGCTCGCATGGCCGGCCTTTTAAGTATTGGCGACTTTACTCATGAATTAGAATCTTTCATGTTAGGTTTAAAAAATCAATCATTAGAGCAATCTGATGGGGCGAAGAAGACTCTGCAATCTGCAGTTGATCATATGCACTCGATGTTAGATGAAGTTAGGCGTGGAGAGCCACCAACACAGGCGCCACATATATTAAGTTCGATGCATAACTTAATTGAAGGTAAAGATAGTGACGAGATATTGTCATCTACTAATACCGAAGCTCTAGATGAATCAGAGCAATCTGTTGATTCTGTAGAAAGGTCAGATGACAGCAAGCAAGAAATTAAAGAGTCAATGTCAGCGGAGGAAATTGCTGAGCTAGAGTTTACTGATCAAGAACTCAGTAAAACTATGCCTTCAATTACCGTTATACAACCTGTCTTAAATGAAGATGAGTTCGAAGCGGATTTAGGTGAAGATATAGTTCATGCAGAGCCAATTGTAGAATCTGATGAGAGTATAGAATTAGATGATACACAACCAAAAGATTCACAAATTACAATCAATAAAGAGTCTGCAGCGCTGCCGGACGTTAAAAGTTCACCGGCAATTCTGAGTGATGAGCCAATTGCTACAGACTCAATTTTTGAATATGTTTCTGAAGTTCAAGATGTGCAGCAGCGTCAACAAGATGCAGCACGTATTAGCACAAGTAATTTAGAGGTGTTGCTCAATCAGGCTGGTGAAGTAAGTATCTTCCGCTCGCGTATTGAGCAAGAGATAAGTAATGCTAACTTAAACTTAGCAGAGTTAGCTCGAACAGTTAATCGTGTAAAAGAACAATTACGCAAAATGGAAATTGAAACCGAAGCTACCATTTTGTATCAGCATAGAGATGAAACAGAAAATAATGATTTTGACCCATTGGAAATGGATCAATATTCAAATGTACAACAAATCTCTCGTGCTTTAGCCGAATCAGTTAATGATTTACAAAGTTTAGAAACATCTTTGGAAAATCAATTCAGAGATACTGAGGCCTTGCTGCTTCAGCAATCGCGTGTAATGACTGATTTACAAGACAATCTCATGCGTGTGCGAATGATTCCTTTTGCACGTTATGCGCCGCGTTATGCTCGCATCGTGAGACAAATTGCTAATGAGACTAGTAAGAAAGTTGATCTTAATGTACAGGGTGCTGAGAGTGAAATTGATAGACAAGTCATAGAACGTATGCAGGCACCACTTGAGCATATGATTCGTAACTCGGTAATTCATGGAATTGAAAGCCCAGAAGATCGAATAGCGGCAGGGAAAGACCCTGAAGGAATTATTCAACTGCGCTTAAGTCGTGAAGGCGCTCAGCTGATTCTAGAATTAGAAGATGATGGTTCAGGATTAGACTACGTCGGAATACGTGAAAAAGCTCTAAACCTAGGCATAATTAATGCTGAGCAAAATACTACAGATGCCGATTTGGCTCAGCTTATTTTAGCGGCTGGATTTTCTACTGCAAAAGAAGTGACTCAAAGTGCGGGTCGCGGAGTAGGTATGGATGTTGTTGCCTCCGAAGTGAAGCAACTTGGTGGCTCATTGCAAATCATCAGTGAGCGTGGAAAATTTACTCGTTTCTCAATGCGTTTGCCGTTTACTCGTGCTATTAATCATGCGCTTTTGGTAAGAGCGGGTGAAGAAAACTATGCGATACCAATTCACAAAGTAGATGGCGTTGCAAAAATGTCTTTGGCAAATGTACAACATTTGCTTAGCCAAGAAAATCCAGTTTACGAGTATGCGAACCGCGAATATTCAGTCAAAAACTTAGCTCAATTACTGGGTTCTCCTAATTATTCCTTTGATCCCGATGAGCATGAGCTTTCTGTAATTATGGTAACTGGTGGGGACCATCATGCAGCTTTAGTAGTTAGTGAGCTCATTGGTAGTCGAGAAATGGTTATAAAACCAGTCGGACCCCAGATTGCTGGGATTCGAGGCATATCAGGCGCAACAATTTTAGGAGATGGTCGAATAGTCATTATTTTAGATATTGATGCATTGCTAGGCGTTAAGCTGCAAGAAATTGCTGTTGCTGAAAATATTATGACTAAAGAATCTTTACCATTAATTTTGGTGGTGGATGATTCAATTACTGTAAGACGTGTCACAGAGAGGCTTCTTGAGAGAAATAAGATGGAAGTGCTTACTGCTAGAGACGGTTTAGATGCGCTGAATGTTTTGCAGGAACATAGTCCTGATTTAATTCTTTTAGATATTGAAATGCCACGAATGGATGGTTATGAACTTGCTGAGAGAGTACGACAAGATCCAAGAATAAGTGATGTACCTATCATCATGATAACTTCGCGTACAGGCGATAAGCATCGTAGTCGAGCGATTGAAATTGGGGTAGATGACTATCTAGGTAAACCTTATCGCGAAGATCAATTGCTAGAAGCTATACAACCACATTTAAATAAATAAATTGAAAACGGTTTAATTCATGTCCACAACAAATGAAATTTATGCTCTCCTTGTGCCTATTCAGCGACAACGCTTACTGTTGCCACGCACAGCGGTACGTGAAATTGTGCGTTACATGAAACCTGAGCCCTTGGCAAACTCAAGTGCGCCAGATTGGTTACCAGGAACAATTAGTTGGCAGAATCATCGCGTTCCTTTGATTTCTTTTGAAGGCTTGTGTGGAAAGGAAGTTCCAGAGAAAAATAGTCGAACCCGCATTGCAATTATGACCGCTCTAAGCGATGAAATTCCTAATCAAGTCTATGCGATGTATGTTGAAGGTTTTCCTCAACTGATTGGAGTAAAAGAAACTGATTTGGTAGTAGATGATGAGGTGAAATTTCCAGATGACTGCCCGATCATTACTCAATTAAAATTATTTAATGATAGACCTCAGATTCCTAATCTTCAGTTTTTAGAAAAAAAGATATTACAGTTTACTTAAACTCTAATTACAGTCTAAATCTCCCCAGCGTATTTGTATTGCGGTTAAAGCAGCTGTTGTTGCCGTTTCAGCTCTTAGTATTCTAGGGCCAAGTTTTACTGCTTGGTAATGGTTAAGCATAGCCTTTTGAAGCTCATTGTCACTGAAACCTCCTACCGGACCAAGTGCCAATATTATATTTTTGTTATCAGATTCTATTTTATTCAATGGTTTTGAAGCGGCTAATGCAAAAATTAATTTTAGTGCTTTTGTGTTTCCATATTCTAATAAAGCGTCATCCCATGAAAGAATCGGTCTTATCTGTGGAATTTTCAAGCGACCACTTTGTTCAGTCGCGTGCTTGCAAATGCCTTTCCAATGTTCCACTCTTTGAAGTGATTTTTTCTGATTTAGTTTAACTACACAATGTTGAGTTAAGACAGGCTGGATACAACTAACGCCCATTTCAGTAGCTTTTTGGATAGAATAGTCCATGCGTTCTCTACGAGTTATGGCCTGTAATAAAGTGATTTCACAATCCGATTCAGTATTAACTTCTATTCTTTTACCTAGGTTTACTTGGGCTATATTTTTAGATACTGACTTTAAGTGTGCAAAATATTCGCCTGTTGCATTGAATACTCTTAATTCTGCCTCAATCCTAAGACGCATTACTTTAAGGACATGATGTGAAGTTTCTGGGCTCAAATCTAAGTTAATATTTTCTTGTAACTGACCAGAGTGATATACGCGTAGCATGAGAAATCCAAATAATGAGGGTAAATTCCGCTCGAATAAAGGTATTATAGTAGTAGATGAATAGAGCTGCGAAAAATAATGTACTTACCATCAATAAAACGTCCGGTTTATTGACTCAAGCGAGGCAAGTTTGCTCTCCTCATTGTGATGCCAGGCCAAGCGATAAATTTGGTGCAATTCGGTTAGATTTGATAGTAATACATGCAATAAGTTTGCCGCCAAAAAAATATGGTGGAAACTTTATTGATGAATTGTTTCTTGGAACATTGGATAAAGAAGTGCATCCATATTTTTCAGAGATTGCTCATTTACGAGTTTCCAGTCATCTACTTATTCAAAGAAATGGAGCACTAACACAGTATGTTCCATTTCATTGTAGAGCATGGCATGCCGGGGTTTCTGAATATCAAGGACACGATAATTGCAATGACTTTAGCATAGGGATTGAATTAGAGGGGTGTGATGACGATGTGTTTACCCAAGAACAATATACACATCTTGAGTTGGTCATTAGTGCATTGTGTAAGGTATACCCGAATTTGACACGTACTAGAATTGTAGGTCATTCGGATATAGCGCCTGGACGTAAGACTGACCCTGGGCCAAATTTTGATTGGAATAAAGTACAGAGAAAATAGCATGAATTTACTAGCATTATTAATTGGAATATTTTTAGAAACAGTAACAACTAGATTGTTTCACTTACGCGCGCCTCGCGTAGCGCAAGTATATATACCAAAGTGGTTTGCTTTGATAAAAAAGAATCGACTCCTAAACACATTATTAGTCTTGTTATCATTGTTGTTAATCTTATCGCCTGTGGTTTTAATAAATGTTTGGCTAGTTTTACATGATGAGAAAATTCTTTATATAATTTTTTCGGTCGTTGTATTGTTTTTTTCTTTTGGCCCACATGATTTAGTTAGCGATGTCCATGATTACCAAAATGCATTAAAAGATCCTGTAAGCAGTGCTGAAAAAGAGGCTTTACTTATTGAAGCCGCATTACCACTAACGGAAATACGTGAACATAGAATGCTTGAGGCTTGTTCTCGTAGTGTTACAGAGGGAATATTAGCTCAAGGAAATAAAAGATTTTTTGCAGTTATTTTTTGGTATTTGATTTTTACAGCAATCTTGCCATTAGGTCCAATTGGAGCAGCTTTGTTTCGTACTACAAACTCATTACGTAGAGAAAGTTTTCGAATCTCACAAGAAGAGGAAAACGCTTACAAACAAGAAGCAGCAAAAGTAAATGCTATATTTCGTCAGATACAAGGCTTGCTAGGCTATATTCCAGCACGTCTTACCGCCCTAAGTTATGTCCTAACCGGTAATTATGATAGAGCGATGTATGCACTGAAAAATGTCGACTATTCACAAGCTAGTGATTTTTATGCAAGTAACCATGCAGTTATGCAGCAGACAGGCACAGCTGCATTAGACACACCTGATAAGTTAACGATGGCTGATCCCGAGATCGCAAAAGACTGCACAACTGAAGCTTTAAATTTAGTAAAAAGGAGCGGTTTGGTCTGGGCAGTAATTATTGCCTTGCTTACTTTGTGGGGCACCTTAAATTGAAAAGAGCATTTTATAAGATAAGTTCATACTTACTTTTAATGCTGTTATTTGCGTGTGGACAAGATAAGTTAAATGATGAGAGCCCAAGCTTAGACTCGTCGCTTAAACCTGCTCAAAGAGTAATTACCCTGGCTCCACATTTAACCGAATTGCTTTTCAGCTTGGGTGTTCAAGATAGAATCATCGCCACTGTTGAATACAGTGATTACCCAGATCTGGCCAATAAAATTCCTAGGATTGGTGATGCCTTCCGAATTGATTGGGAATTGCTGGCAAAACTCAAACCAGACCTTGTTTTAGCCTGGGAAGGTGGTAATCCACAGAATGTCATTCTTGAATTAAGACGAAGAGGTTATCAAGTAGAAGCTTTCCCGAATGCCAGTCTTTTTGAATTGCCACAACAACTTGAAGAATTAAGTAGCTTGTTCAATGTGTCTGTACAAGGAGTAGGTGAAGATTACACGCAAGGTTTGCTTGCGCTTCAGCGAAAATATAAAAATAGAACAAACATAGATGTGTTTTATCAAGTGTCATCACAACCTATTTATAGCATAGGTAGTAAGCATACAATCAGTGAGATGCTACAAGTTTGCGGAGCAAAAAATGTGTTTTCAGATTATCCTGAATTAGCTAGCCCTTTAAGCCCTGAAGCTATACTTGAAGCGAATCCTGACGTGATATTAACGGGTAAAAACTCTTATTCAAATATTAGAAAGTCATGGCAAAAAATTCAAAGCATTTCAGCGGCTAACATTTTACAAGTATCAGGTGATGAGGTTTCGCGTGCGAGCTTACGTATGTTAGAAGGAACAAAAAGTATTTGTGAGACCTTAGACGCCTGGAGAAATAATCAAGGTGTTACTAAAAACCATTGAGCACCACCAATGTGGCTTTAAGATTTTAACTTCCCGCGTTTCCAAATTACTTCGCTGCCATTTTCTTTTCTAGCTAGAACTCGCGCCATAACAAACAGTAAATCAGATAAGCGATTTAGATATTTGGCACCTTCCAAATTAACTAATTTTTCATCTTGAGTTTCTTGAATCAAAGTCCAAACTCGACGTTCAGCTCTTCGACAAATGGTTCGTGCTAAATGGCAACGCGCTGAGGCTTCCCCACCAGAAGGCAAAATAAAATCTTTAAGTGGAGGAAGGTCAGCATTCAGTTCGTCTAATGTATTTTCTAATGCTTCAGTAAACTCAGATTTAACCAATTCAAATCCTGGGATGCAGAGTTCTCCACCCAAATCGAATAAATCATGTTGAACTTCTATTAAACAATTACGAATTGTAGAACCTAAATTATCACAACTTAATAGTAATCCAATACTGGCGTTTAGTTCATCAACAGTTCCGTAGGCTTCTACGCGCGTTGCATCTTTGGCAACGCGCTCGCCATTACCAAGGCCAGTTGTGCCTTGGTCACCGGTTTTTGTGTAAATTTTACTTAGTCGATTGCCCACTTTATTCTCCAGATTTAGGACTACAGCTTAGCAGTATTAGTAAGCTAAGCGAAGACTTAATAGATAATGTCGTTCTGCTTGTTGATAGCCAGCAGCGGTTTCGTATTGCGTGTCTAATATATTTTCAATTTTAGCTTGTACTGATAAGTTTTTTGTAAAATCATACGATCCAGTGAGATTAGTTAAAACGTAGCCCGAGTTTTGTACGGCTCCAAAACTCACCGCATCAATATCATTACGTTTGCTAGTGGCTAATAACTGCAACCCCAATCCAAATTGATTGAAGTTTTTCACCACATGAGTTGTAAGACTGCGACGCGCTCTACGTAATAAGTCGGTATTTGCTATAGTGTTTTTTGGGCTTTGTACAAGGGCAGTTGTTTCAATAGACCAATCGTTTAGTGTGATGCTGTGACTTACTTCAATACCTTTAATTTTGGTTTCTGCAATATTGATATTCTGGAAAATAAAATTTATTGGATCAATATTTACCGATTCAATCAAGTTATCAATATCGGTTTGAAATAACTCTACGTTTAATTTGCCAACTGGGCTGTTCCAATTAAGCACAGCACTTAAGCTCTGAGATTCTTCTGTCTCTAAATCTGGATTGCCTCCAAAACCATAGCGGTCTGTGGCATCCGGCGCTCTAAATGCAGTGCCCGCCGTAAAGCCAACACGTAAATCTGAACTGATTGGGTAGGAAAATTCTGTATTCCAGCTAAAATGACTTCCTGCGGTTTCGTGTTGGGTATAGCGAGCTGCAATAAGGCTGTCTATTCCGAACAGCTTGGTATCAGCGCCTATGTACACGGCTTTTGACTCAGTTTTATCTTTATAGGCACTACCAAAGGATAAGGAGTCAGCTTTTTCACGTTCAAAATACGCTCCAGCTGTATAGTCAATATTTTTTATATTGATAGAATTTTGCCAATCAATACTTAGCCTATCTGTTTCCACTAAGTCATTTTGCGGGACAGGAAAAAAGAAAAAGTCTAATTGGTTTTGATTAATAGTATCGTTGGCTTTGGCAAGAATAAATTTACTTTTCCATTGTTCAGAAATATTTGAACTAACACTTAGGGCCGTAACTGAATTATTAAAGTCTTGGTCTAATGGGCCAGTGACAAATGTACTGGTATCGAAACCGTAATACTCAGTATTCCCTGAAGATTGCCAATGGCTTAATTCGACATCTTGGGAGAAGAGATTAAAACCAGTACGTA
>CALHVH010000146.1 GCA_938039225.1 uncultured Gammaproteobacteria bacterium | reverse complement strand
GTTTTTTAATTTCTGTCATGAGTATTACTGTTTTATAACATGGCACCATGTGACAAAAATGCAGGAGCAATTTTTGAATAGCATTACTTGTAATGCTAGCCCCGCAGGGGTGAAATGCATGGACGCATTTCATAGAGTAGGACATTGTCAAGCTTTAAATACAAAAAAGCCCGTCTCATTAGAGATGGGCTTTTTTGTATTTACAATTTACGGTTCTACTTATACTACCTAAGTCCATGTGACTAAATTCGTCTGGAACGAATTTGAATTGCTCATTTATTAGCTGGCCCTTTAGGACAAAGCACACGATGTGTTTTGTAAAGTAGGACATTGCCAAGCTTAAAAGTTAATAAACTCTAGTTGAGAAATAAACCAGTATTTTATTCTTTCTGAGTTTAATTATTTATATATTAAAATTGCATGTATGATCTTTGAATTGTATTGGTATCAAAGATAAAGGCATGTTTATTCTGTATAATTACTGATTTAGTATTACATTGAGTGAAACTTGTTATCATGCCAAAAAATATCTATAACTGTCTATCTAAAATTTTAATACTAATTCTATGTTGTACTTTAGCAAAGGCCAGTTATGCTGAAATTACCTTAAGCTCAGTTGCGAATTTAGACTTAAGTAATATTAGAAACCAGTCATTAGTTAAAGATAGTGATGATGTTTTATATTTGTATGCTGGTTATGAATTTTTAAATGAATTTCAATTCAAAGATGGCGTATGGAAAAAAAATAAAATTGATGAGAGCCCTGGGACTGGATCAGTTGCAACAGTAGCAATGGATTCATTTGAAAGAAAGCATGTGTTGTACTTCGAGCAACAACAATCAACATATAGAACTATCTCTATGTGTAATGAAAATACTGATTGTTACAACATTAACTTTAAATATGCTTATGAAAAAGATGGTGAATGGATTGTTGAGTACGTACCTAATGATATATTGCCAGCACGTTTAAACACAGATGTTTCAATAATCGGCACAGTTTCAGATGATGTAGGGTTTTCAGTAGACTCAGAGGGTAATCCGCATATTGCATATTTTTCGACAGAGCGCGATGATGTTGGGAACATTAGTATACTGTTGGTTCATGCATGGAAACACTCTGGACAATGGTATAAGGAAATACTGCAAACAAATCCAGGTTCTGTATTAACATCTGGAAATGTCTTTCAAATTCAACTTAGTTTTGATTTAGATGATGTTCTTCACATTGTGTACCCGCATATATTTCCTACTGACATTCCAGCAGAGCCAATATTATATTTAGCAAGAAAGATTGACAATGATTGGGTATTTGAAGAAATAACTGATGTGAAAAGTTATAATTTTTCTGAACTTAAGTTTGATTCTCTAAATCAACCCAGTTTTGTAGGCTTCAAGTCGGGTAGTACCTTCAATACTAGGGCCTATTTAATAGTTAAAAAAGAAGGACAATGGGAATTTGAAAAACTAAGTGATCTACAAGCCCAGCTTGATACAGACGTTTCATTTGAAATTGATAATGCTGATAATATTCATGTATCTTTTGCAGGTGTAGTTCCTGTTGAATTTGGTAGTGCAAAGAAAAGTTTAATCTATGTAAATAATGCTTCTGGCTTTTGGGAAGAAGAGACCTTAGTTGAAAAAGCTTGGTCTGGTTTACGCGAGGGCCTACCTCAAAATTTAGTTATTGATAATTTAGGTAATGTAAATGTAATTTTCCAACATAGGGTGTTAAGCGACGAAATAGTACATGTAAAAAAAACATCAGATTCAACTAGTACCACGATATTAACTGAAGGAGGGGACAAATTTGCTTCCGTAACTTTTGGAGAAGAGAGTATTTTAACCTCAGATATCAATGGTGGCTGGCATTTGACTTCAACAAAAAGGACTGGGGATTTTAATCCAAAATTGGTTTATATTAAAGAAATAGATAGCACTTGGTTGATTGAGGATATTTCGGAAACGTTTTTTTATGATGGAACCGACGCTAATGTGAAAAGCATAGCTATTGATAAGCATGGTTTTGCACATATAGTATTTTTTGGAAGAAGTGGAGTGAATTATGTAACTAACCAATCAGGTGATTGGGTTCTCGAGACGATAGATAATGAGTTATTTATAACTAGCAGTGGATCTGCAGATATTGTGATAGATAGTGATGAAGTTGTTCACATAGCTTATTCTAATGGACTCAGTAGAATTAAATACGTCAAAATGACAGGTGCTAGAACTATCCAAACAATATTTGTACCTACAGATTCGAGTAAAGCAGGAGCTGTTGCTAAAATTGATATGGAGCAAATTGAAAATACTTTACAGATTGTATACCCTTTAGTAGAAGAGAATAACCTGGGTAATCGTAATACTAATTTTTATTTGGCAACATTAAATAATAATGTTTGGGGAATAAAAAACATTCTAAATCAAGAAGAATTGGATACTAGCCCTAATAATGAGTTAACCGGTTTTGATTTTGATTTAGATTATTCAGGAAATTTTAATTTAGCATATCAAGGATTATTTAATTGTCCTAATCAGTGTTTCCCAACAGGTATCTATAATTTTGTTTATAAAAATGATTCAACAAAAAATAAGTCTATAATTAATGATGAAGTGATAATTGGTGATTGGTCGTTATATGCACCAAAAAGACCAGCTATTACAGTGTCAAAAACTGGAAATGTATTTGTGTCATATTTTAGTGAGTTAACCCAATCTCTAGAATATGGAAAAAAACTTGTAGGCCAAAATTGGGAATTGGGCATTCTAGACGTGGAGCTAGGTACCGGTTTTTATTCTGATATTTTTGCAGATGATGTGGGAAATATAGGAGTTTCATATTTTGATAAAGGCACGAAATCTTTGAAACTTGCACTAATTACCGAAGTTGATATTGAAAACCCAAATTCAACACCATCATCAATAAATGATTCAGCTACAACAAGCTACCAAACAGCAATAACAATAAACGTCCTTTCAAATGACTCAGACTCAGACGGCTCCCTTAATGCTGATTCAGTAACTATTGCCAGCAGCCCAGCTAACGGAACAGCCGAAGTTTTATCCGATGGGCAAATCCGTTACACACCAAATGCTGGTTACAGCGGAACAGATACTTTGCAATACACAGTAGAAGATAATAACGGAGCGGTTTCTCAGGCGGCAACTGTATCTATTACAGTACGAGCTCAGGTAGTCACCACTCCTATAACACCTCCACCATCAGATAGTGGTGGAGGGGGCGGAGGTTCCATTTCACTGTGGATGTTATTAATGATGTTTATGCTAATGCAACATAAATACAGACGAAGATAAATATTAAGCCCAGCGATTGCTGGGTTTTTTAATATCTGGAATTTAACTTTCTGTAAATTTAGGAGTACTATATTCAAGTGTTCTAATAAACTTCTGGGGAGGAGTTGCTATGTCAGTTAGTATTTTACAACTTTGGTTGCCAATAATTGCTGGTGGTCTATTAGCCTGGATTGCGAGTGGCTTAATCCATATGGTCATTAAATATCATAATTCCGATTACAACCAATTATCCAATGAAGACGAAGTTATGGATGCAATTCGCAAAGGGAATCCAAGCCCAAAAATGTATACCGTACCGTTTTGTTCGGATATGAAAAAAATGGGCGAAGAGTCTATGCAAAAGAAATTTGCAGATGGTCCCGTGGCAATGATTGCAGTTTTGCCTAATGGTATGCCACAAATGGGCAAGCTAATGGCTCAACAAATTTCTTATTTTATAGTAGGAGCAATTTTTATTGCTTATGTCGCAAGCTTTACGCTTCAAGCAGGTGCTGAGTTTATGAATGTGTTCCGCTTAGTGTCTGCTGTGGGCTTCCTTGCCTTTGGTTGGGCTACTATTCCATTTAGTATTTGGTATGGGCACGCTTGGTCAACTACGTTTAAGTATTTAGTTGATGCTTTGATTTATGCTGTTGTAATAGCTGCAATGTTTGCCTGGTTATGGCCATCAATTAGTTAAATTGAATTGGGATTGTTAATAAAGGCCTCGGTATGGGGTCTTTATTGTGTTTTGCCTTTAGTAGATTTACTTAAACTTCAGTATTGACTAGTTTTGATACAGAAATGTTAGTTATAATGATATTCTGTTTCCAGTGATATTATTGAATATGATAAACCCCATAGCTTTTCGTTTGGCTGTAAGTTTCATTGTGTTTTTTGCACTTTGTCAGTCTCTTTCAGCAAATAATAGCTTTACAGTAAATGCTAATATTGTTTCAGAACCAAGTTTACGCGGTTTGAGTGAAGCGCCAAATAAACCTGCGCTTGGTGTAAATATAGAGTGGAATAACACCAATAACTTCTTCATTGGAGGAGCCCTCCAAGTTGCAGCTCCCTTGGAAATTCAGCAAAGAGAGCAATCCATTCTTATATATACTGGCTGGCAAAATGAGCTAACAGATGATCTTGCCCTAGGCTTATCAGCTTCTTACAGAGAATTTCCTGGATCTACTAAAGAATGGGACTACAGCGAATTTAATGTAGGTTTGAGTTGGGCGGAACATCTTGATGTGGAACTGGCTTATTCTCCAAATTATTATGAGCATGATACTAATGCAGTGTCCTTGGCGTTACGCACCTTACGCCCAATATCACGTGAGGTTTTTCTTGCCTTTGAGAGTGGTGCTATGAGTTTCTCACGTGATGACTTTGAGAGTTATCAATATGCCGAGCTTGGAATTGGGTACCGCAAAAAACAATTTATCAGTGAGCTAAGTTATACAAGGACTAGCAATGAAGGTGAATCATTATTTGGTACGCTTTCGGTTGCACCAAAATTCAAGTTGACCCTGTCTTATCTATTGAAATAAAAAATTAATTTCAAAGATAGCTAGCTTGCAAGTGCTTCAGTTCAGTTAGTAAGTCCTTATTATTGCCATTGGGTTTAGATTCCTTGTATAAAGCAATCACAGATGAGACTATTGGCGCAGCCATTGAATGACCAGTAAGCACATCGTATTTTCCACCAGGTTGTAGTGTCAGAGCGTCTTTTTGACTAATTACGATTGTATCTGAGTTATAAGGTTTTTTTACTTGGCTATTATTGCCATAAGCAAATATCACGCCTGAGCGTTTAGTGGGAAATCGATTTATTTCATCTCGTTTTTCATCAAATGCTGCAACTACCACAACACCGCTGTTAGTCATTTTTTTAATGAACTCTTCAAGTAAACGATCGGGCGGTCCTGATAAGCTTAAATTAATGACATCGGGTTTCCAACGAATAGCAGCATCTAAGGCGATTGAAAGCGCAACTGTGTCGCACCTTGCTTGGCTAGATTCTTTTTCAACCTGCCAACAACCGCGAAATAAGCCAATTTTAGCTTTAGGAGCAGCGCCATTAATACCAATTCCATTTGAATGTTGAGCAGCAATTAAGCCTAACACAGCTGTACCATGCTTTTCTTGTAATTGACCTCTAGAACGCCCTATAAGATCCCACTGCTCTATATCACTCATTTTCAAATCTGGATGATTTATATCAGCTAATGTATCAATTATTGCAATGCGTTGCCCTTTACCGTATTGATTTTCAGAGTGATATAAGTTCGGAATTATTTTTGACTTAGAGGGCGTTGATAGGTTTTTTTCTATTGGGGTATCATCTGAACTGCTCCCCAAAAAACTATTTAAGGTTTGTGCAAAACGTACTCTAGAGTCATTATTCAATAATCGGATAAGTGTTTCAGGGTCATTTGATTCAACTATAAAACAATGTGCCCCAAGAGAACGAATAGGCCATTCATAGCTTACTAATAATTGATAGTCGGTAGCAATAGTCTTGCTGGTCTTTGTGAGTAAAGGGTCCACGTCATAGTTAATTCGCGATTGATAACCTGTGCTAACAGCTGATTGTTTACGACGCGATGGTCTAGGGTCATTAATGACAACCACTACAGCATTCGGACCAAAACTAGTTGGGACGCCAGTACTAATGGTTGGCGTTGTTGAAGCACATGCACTGAGAAGGCAGGTGCTTAACAGAGTTATAAGTAGATATTTCATTGTGTGACAGTTTTTCCAACAAAAGTTATAGACGGGTCTTTTTGTAAAGTTGCGATTAAAGTATCCGATGCTTTCTCTTTATCAAGCGCAAAAACGTAAGAACCAGCCGAATCAGGGCCTTTAATGGTTTTTAAAGCATAGCGTTTTTCAAATTCTACAATATCTTTTGCATTGTGTTCTGTAGAGAAAATTATTCTAAGTAGTTCTAAATTTTCAGGGTTAGCTACTTGAGTATCTGGGTCTGAAAGAGTAACAAATTCATTATTGCTAGGGCTTTGAATGCTAACAGTGATTAAAATAGCACAAGCAACAGCAAACATTGCAGGTAAAGGCTTTTTAAATGCGTCAAATAATTTTTGATATATAGGTATATGTTTTTGTTCTTCTTTGATGCGTGCTTTTAATCGAGTAAAGTTATGTTCAACTGCACGAGAAGGGCTGTATTCTTGTGGCTGGTTCATGCTCTTGATTAGTTCACGTTCAAACAAAAGTAAACTCGCAAATTCATTATTGCTCTCTGCTAGAGCTTCAATCTGAGCGCTAATTTCTGGTTCTGTTACACCTGCAATGTAATCAGAAAGTTTGTTTTCTAACTCTTGTTGGCTAAGTATTTTTTTGTTCATCGTTCTACGCTCATTAGTTTATCGATAATTCCGTTACCACATCGCGTAATTTACGTCTGGCATGGAACATTCTTGTCTTTATTGTATTTTCAGGGCATTGGGCAATAGCCGCTATCTCTACAATTGTGTATCCAGAAAAATAACTAAGCTCAATGGCCATGCGATGTTCAGGTGATAAATATTCAAGAGCTTTCTGAATGAGTTCATTAGACTCAATTTTACTATCATCATGGGCATGGTTGTTCTGTTCTTCAATTAATTTTTCTTCGGCTACTTCATTTAATAATTCGGTTTGTCGTTTACTCTTTTTTATTATTTTGCAAAATTCTCTATATGCAATCGTAAATATCCAAGTTGAAACTTTAGCTGTTCCTTTAAACTGTCCAGCATACTTCCAAACTGAATACATAACTTCATTAATCAATTCACTTATTTGACTATCATCTTTTGTCATACGATACAAAAAGCCAGCTAGCCTTGGATGATAAATCTTATAAAGCGCTTCAAGGGCTTTTGAGTCTTTATCATTAGCTATTTTTTGTAGAAGCTTTACTTCATGTGCGTTAGCTTCTGAAACACTCACTTTTGTATTAAGAATAGCATCAGTATTGTCAGGTGAAACGTTTCTCATTAGTTGTTCTATCCAGTTAGAGGAGGGTTGCTCAATAAAAGGTTCATCGATAGATTGATTTAATTCTATAAGAGTTATTTATATCTGGTTTTATTACACAAAGACAATATATTTCTAGTTATTTAGGGCATTCGAAGCTTATTCACTAGGTCAAAGCAGTGATATAAAAAAATTTTCACAATATTAGAACCTATTCTTCTTTTGCTTCCTCTTACTTTCCGAAATACTTTAAGTAAGCACATAAATCAAATAATTGGAGACAGACCTATGAATAAAAAACTTATTAGCCTTGCAGTAATAACAGCAGCTACTCTTAGTGCTCAAAACGATGCACAGGCAGCCACTTTAACCGTAGACATTACTAACTTAACTCGAGGTATGTCTTTTACTCCTCGATTACTTGTAGCACATAATGAAAATATTGATTTATTTGAACCTGGAACTCCTGCAACAAGAGCTCTAGCTTGGATGGCCGAGGGTGGAGTGATCGTAAATTCACAAAATGCAGCTAGTGCCAACAGTAATTTTGAATACTTATTAACGCGCCCAGAAAATATTGCTAATAATACTTTTCAAGCTTTCGGCTTAGGTGGACCTCCTTTGCCACCAGCTACTCGATCTAATAGCTATACGTTTGATAGCCAAGACTTCGAATATTTATCCTTGGTTACTATGCTTATTCCAACTAATGATGCATTTGCAGGTTTAGATTCTTGGAAGATTCCAACTGAACCAGGAACTTATACAGTAACTTTAAATGCATATGACTCAGGAACTGAAGCTAACGATGAAATTAATGCAACACGTACCGATGTAATTGAAGGTGGTACAGGTGCGGCTTTAGGTGGTTACGCTGTTCCTGGTATGGCTGGATCAGGTAATCCAAATGCAACAAATGTTGGAGTAGGTGGAACGGGTGTTGCTATTCAAATTCAAGCGGGTGAGTTAGCTGATGATGCTGAAGATCGCGAAGGTGCTGTACATATTCATAGAAACATTGTGGGTGATACTGATCCAAATGGTGGTATCAGCGATTTAGACTCAACGGTTCATCGTTGGTTGAATCCTGTTGCTCGTATGACAATTACAGTAAATTAAATCGGAGTTATCATGCAAAATAAATACATATATCTTGGACTTTTTAGTCTGATGCTAAGTCTTGCTGCTTGCAGTAGTAGTAATGATAATGACCCAGTTGAGCCTGTACTTCCGGTTGACCCTCCTGTGGTAGTTACACCACCACCAGTGGCTGATGCAGTCTTTAACGTACAAATTACAAATTTGACTAATGCTCAGCCATTGTCGCCAGTTGGGATTGTTTTTCATGCTCAAGGTTTCAATGCTTTTGTTGATGGTGATCCTGCTAGTCTTGGTATTGAGCAGTTAGCCGAAGGTGGTAGCAATGCTGAACTATTAGCAGAGGCTCAAGCGGCTACTGAATATCTAGTATCGGCTTCTACCGATGGACCAGTTCCACCTAGATCTATAAGTGATGTTGTAGAGTTAAGATTCCCTAGTGATCAGCTAGATACAGCACGTTTAAGCTTAGCGACCATGTTAGTGCATACTAATGATGCATTCAGTGCTTTAAATGCTGTAAACATTAGTAATATGGAGGCAGGAGATACTCTAGAGTTTTTTGGTCCCACTTGGGATTCAGGTACTGAGGCTAATGATGAATTAGGTATCAATATGCCAGGGCCTGACTTTGGTGGCGAGGGTTTTAATTCGGTTAGAAATGATATTTTTGACAGAGTTCACTTTCATCAAGGAGTCGTCACAAACGTGAGTGTTGAATCTGGTTTGGCAACAGCCGATTTAGTTGAGAGACATCGTTTTGATAATTCTACAACTAAGGTGATTGTGACACGCACAGAATAACTTGATAGTCTTTATATTAAGTAATACATACCTAGTCCCATTCTAATGTGGCTAGGTATTTTTTTGCAAAAGACCACATTAAGTGGTCTTTTTTATTCCAATTATTAATATCTTCACTTACTATGTCTTTAATACAGTTTAAGAAGATAACGATATGTCTAAACAAACAGTTTCAGAAATGCAGTGGACAGAAGCAGAGCTTGCTGAGCTTCCACTTGAAAATGGTTTCCGAATGCGGGGTCTTGAAACCACTCGTTTAGATACTTTAATCGATGCAGCCTTTGCATTCGTTTTATCATTTTTGGTCATGTTGCAAGGAAGGTTGCCGACCAATTTTCCAGAATTATTAGAGGGCATTAAATTAATTCCTGCGCTTGCTATGAGTTTTTTGATTTTAATGATGTTCTGGTTAGAGCATAGGCGTTGGAGTCGGCGTTTTGCTATCGAGTCTAAAGTTAGTGTCTTTTTGAGTGTGACACTGGTCTTTGTACTTTTGGTTTATATACTGCCATTACGGCTTTTATTTCAGGGAATGTTTCATTTTTTAAGTGATGGTTTCTTCCCTCAGAACTTCACCTTGGATAGCGAATTTGGTGCCCGTGGTTTTTTTGCTTTTTATTCGGCCGGTTTTTTTGTGATGACATTAATTGTGGCAGCTATGTATAGAATTGCAATTCAACGTAAGCAAAACCTTTTGTTAAGTAAAAAAGAGTATTTCGAAACCGTAAATGTCTATTTTCGTTGGCTAATCGCCTCTGCATTTGCAATTTTATCACTGCTATTTTGCTTTATTCTTCCTATTACGTATTTACATTGGGCTGGGTTTGTTTATTTTGGATTGTTCCCCATACAGTATTTGCAGTATAAGATCAGCGAACGTAAGCAAACTTAAGCTATGCTCGATTAGAGTGAGATGGTAGACTCAAAACATGAATATAAAAAAAATACTCCTAGTGCTCTTCGCTATATTAATTCTAACAATAGCAGTTAACTATAAAAAAATTCTAAACTTGCATACAGTCATCACCTTATTTAATGAAGATAAAATCGTGCATAATTTTTCTCACATGCATGAGTCTATGTTCAGCGTTCAACTGGAGTCAGGTGTTTCTCCGGTGGAGTTGCCCGAGAATAAAAAAACCATTGCTCAAACTTATCTGTTGAAAGGTCAAGAAAAGTCCGTTAGTGATTACCTTACTAAAACAAGTACGACTTCACTTTTAGTTTTACACAAGGGTGAAATAGTTCATGAAGAATATCGATTAGGTACTCAAGCTATGGATACGCGAATTTCTTGGTCAATGGCCAAGTCATATTTGTCAGCCTTGTTTGGAATAGCGGTTGAGCAAGGTTTAATCGACCAAAATAAAACAGTCACAGATTATGTTCCTGAGCTTAGTAACAGTGCTTATAACAATGTTCCAATAACTAATGTTTTGAACATGGCCAGTGGTGTTGCCTTTAATGAAGATTATTTGGATTTTAATAGTGACATCAATAAAATGGGTAGAACCCTAGGCTTAGGCAGCTCTATGGATAAGTTTGCTGGTACTCTAAAAAACCAAGAAAGGAAACCTGGAACTCATAGACATTATGTGTCAATAGATACTCATGTTTTAGGAATGATACTACGTAGCGCAACTGGTAAATCCGTAAAGGAATTAATTGAGACTCAGTTATGGTCTAAGTTAAAACCTGAAGGGAGCTCGTATTATTTAACGGATGGCTATGGCAAAGCATTTGTTTTGGGCGGTTTAACTATTACGACACGTGATTATGCGAAGTTTGGTGAAATGTTTAGAAATAAGGGAGTGTATTTAGGCGAGCAGATAGTACCAGCAAGCTGGGTCGCTAAATCAACAGCCAATAATGCGCCTCCTCCGCCGAATACCAAAATCGATACTTTTGGTTATGGTTATCAGTGGTGGGTCCCAGAAAATGCCGAAGGCGAATTTTTTGCTGGTGGGATTTACGGACAATTTATTTATGTAAACCCTAGGCAAAAAGTAGTCATTGTAAAAACCTCGGCTCATAGGGAGTTTCAAGATGATGGTAATGGAGGACGAGAAGTGAAGCATGAGACTATGCAAATGTTTAGAGCAATTGCTAATTCTTTATAGGAAATAGTATGCGAATAGTTATTCTAGGTCACTATGAAATCGCATCAAATTATGCAATTAGCTTAGTAGTAAATCATCTCTATAAAAACCATGACATCAATATTATGCTATCGGGAAGAGGAGATGTTTATGAGAACAGCTCATCAACTTTTGAAAAAGACAGCTTTGCGGCATTAGCACATTATGAGCAAAGTTTATGTGATGATTTAAATGCTGGAATTAATTCGCTGCAACTAGAATGTGATTCATTTGATGTCCTGGCAAAAAAAACGAAACATAATATTGAAACTTTAAGCAAGCCTAACAGTAAGTCTGGTTTAAAAAGAATAAGAGCTCTTGATCCTGAATTGATAATTTCAATTCGCTTTCGAAAGTATTTAAAAGAAGACTTAATCGCAATTCCCAAACATGGCGTTATTAATTTACATTCTGGACGCTTACCTGAGTATCGGGGAGCAATGGCAACCTTTTGGTCTATGCTCAATAATGAAACGCAGATAGGCTCAGTACTTCACTATATTTCGGATGCGGAGGTGGATACAGGCGATGTTATTGCTGCATCTACTCTAGAATGTGATTATTCTCGGTCTTATTTGTCTAATGTTTTGGGGCTTTATCCATTGGGTGCGCAAAATATAATCAGCACTGTTCTGAGATTAGCGCAAGGAAAGTCTATAAATTCAAGTCCTCAGCCACATATAGGTAAGTACTATTCATTCCCCTCAGATGATAACCGCAAAGATTTTCTAGCGCTTGGGCATGCTTTATTTGATACTTTATAGTACAAAATTAAATACAATTATCAAATTGTAACATTTTAACAACAAGGGTCTTTTTCGTAAATATCCATAAAAACAGCTATTTAACTTGACCATGGCACTAAAATTGGGCATAGTCGGTGTTAATTATGCAACAGATTCATTTAAATACTATTTATTTGTTGTCTTAATTGAAATTTCTTTTGCAAAAGAAAATGTGTATTCAAAGCTCAATTTGATGCATTTATCATATAAATTTTGTAATTTGGATATACAAACAATTAATTGAAACTAGAGGAGATTTATTCGTGAATACGAAAATCCGTAAGAGCTTGCTCCTAATGATGGGGCTAGGTTTAACTGCAACTGTAGCAGTTGCACCACAATCATTTGCTGC
>CALHVH010000145.1 GCA_938039225.1 uncultured Gammaproteobacteria bacterium | reverse complement strand
GATAACAATCATATTTCTGTGATATTTGAGAACAGTCAAAAAGCCGTTACTCCAGGTCAATTTGTCGTGCTGTATAAAGATAATTTCTGCTTAGGCGGTGGTGTGATTCATAGTTCTTCCTAGTCAAAGCAAAGAAGACGAAAATTCACACAAATATAATAAAAACCGAATAATTCTCGATATTTGCAATGCAGCAAACAAGCGTTTGAAGTATAATTTTCACCCTGAAAATTCCTACAATTTCCACTCAGTGGATACACCCTAAAGCGCAGAGAGAACTATGAGCTTATATACCGATTACCTCAAAGACATTGAAACCCGTAAAGAACAAAAACTTGATCCAAAGCCAATAGAAGATGCTGCAATGGTTGAAGTTTTGATTGAGCAAATTCTTGATAAAGAACATGAATATCGAGACCAATCGCTTAATTTCTTTATCTATAACGTATTACCAGGTACCACATCTGCTGCCATAGCAAAGGCCCGCTTTCTTAAAGACATTATCTTAAAGAAAGCTGAATTACCGGAAATTTCTCCTGATTTCGCTCTTGAACAACTCTCTCATATGAAGGGCGGTCCATCAGTCAACATGCTAATTGATTTAGCTCTGGGCGAAGACACTAACATTGCTAGACAAGCAACCGACATCCTCAAAACACAAGTATTCCTCTATGAAGCCGACACCGATCGCCTTGAAGAGGCTTATAAGAATGGTCATGCATTGGCAACCGAACTGCTAGAAAGTTATGCAAATGCAGAATTCTTTACCAAGATGCCTGAGATTGAAGAAGAAATCAAAGTAGTTACCTATGTGATAGCTGTTGGTGATGTATCGACTGACTTACTCTCGCCAGGCGCTGATGCACACTCTCGCTCCGACCGTCAGCTTCACGGCCAATGTATGTTTGAGCATGACCAGAAAAAACAACAAGCCCTGCTTGATCTGCAAGCTAAACATCCCGATAAACGCGTTATGTTAGTCGCTGAAAAAGGCACTATGGGCGTGGGCTCATCGCGTATGTCAGGCGTGAATAATGTAGCTCTTTGGACAGGTATTAAAGCTAGCCCTTATGTACCTTTCATCAACATCATGCCAATTGTTGGCGGTACTAACGGTCTAGCTCCTATCTTTTATACAACCGTTGGTGTAACTGGCGGTATTGGAATCGACTTACAAAACTGGGTTAAGCAATTGGATGCAGACGGTGAGCCTGTTCTTGAGCCAGATGGTGACATCGCACTCGAACAAGTATTCTCAATTGACACAGGCACAGTATTCACTATTAATACTAAAGACAAAAAGCTTTATGCTGAAGATGGATCTGAGCTTGCCGATATTTCTAGTGCACTCACGCCTCCTAAAATGGAATTCATCCGTGCCAGAGGCTCTTATAACGTGGTTTTTGGTAAAAAGCTACAAACCACCGCAGCTCAAGTACTGGGTATCAAGCCCCCTTCTGTTTATGCTGAAGCAAAAATTGTTTCGCATGATGATCAAGGTCTAACAGCGGTTGAAAAGATTTTTAATCGTAATGCAGTCGGTGTCACAACTGACAAGCCTTTACATGCGGGATCTAACGTTCGTGTAAAAGTTAATATTGTTGGCTCGCAAGATACAACGGGGCTGATGACCTCACAAGAATTGGAAATGATGGCGGCTACTGTGATTTCACCGACAGTCGACGGAGCTTATCAGTCTGCTTGTCATACTGCCTCTGTGTGGGACCGTAATGCTCAGGTTAATACACCTAAGTTGATGAAGTTTATGAATGATTTTGGTCTAATCACTGGACGCGATCCTAAGGGCGCGTATCACAACATGACCGATGTGATCCACAAAGTGCTTAATGACCTCACCATTGATGACCGTGCGGTTATTATTGGTGGCGACTCACACACACGTATGTCAAAAGGCGTGGCCTTTGGAGCAGATTCTGGAACGGTTGCATTGGCGCTTGCTACTGGCGAAGCAACCATGCCTATTCCTGAATCCGTTAAAGTGACTTTTAAAGGGTCACTCAATGATCATATGGATTTCCGTGATGTTGTACATGCAACACAGATACAAATGTTAGAACATTTTGATGGCGACAATGTCTTCCAGGGTCGTATCATTGAAGTTCATATCGGCACTTTGCTCTCAGACCAAGCCTTTACCTTTACCGATTGGACGGCTGAGATGAAAGCAAAAGCGTCGATTTGTATTTCCGAGCCTGACACATTGATTGAATCGCTTGAGATTTCAAAATCACGTATTCAAATAATGATTGATAAAGGCATGGATAACCAAAAACAAGTTCTGCAAGGCCTGATTGATTTAGCTGACAAACGTATTGCTGGCATTCGCTCTGGTGAAGAACCTACTCTCTTACCAGATGATAATGCCAAATACTCTGCGGAGTTTACGGTTGATCTGGATAAAATTAATGAGCCAATGATCGCTGATCCTGACGTACATAATGACGATCCGTCAAAGCGTTATACGCATGATACGATTCGTCCTATTTCCTACTATGGTGGAACTAAGAAAGTAGACCTTGGCTTTGTTGGTTCGTGCATGGTGCATAAAGGTGATATGCAAATTCTTGCTCAGATGCTACGTAACGTTGAAAAAATGCACGGCAAAGTTGAGTTTAAAGCCCCTCTTGTGGTCGCACCTCCAACGTATAATATTGTTGAAGAACTTAAAGCCGAAGGTGATTGGGATGTGTTGGCACGTTACTCAGGTTTTGTTTTTGATGATGATAATCCAAAACAAGATTCTCGTAAAAAATACGAGAACATCATGTATCTAGAACGTCCCGGCTGTAACCTTTGCATGGGCAACCAAGAAAAAGCCGAACCAGGCGATACAGTAATGGCAACCTCTACTCGACTATTCCAAGGGCGTGTCGTACGCGATAGTGAAGAGAAAGTTGGTGAATCACTTCTGGCCTCAACACCAGTTGTTGTGCTCTCCACCATTCTGGGTCGCACACCTACCCTAGAAGAATACATTGCCGCTGTAGAAGGTATCAAGCTAACCGATTATGAGCCACCTGCATTGGCTGCTTAATACTAGTTTTATTATGTCTGCTAAATCAATTAAAGCCCTAGTTATTTAACTGGGGTTTTTTATATCTTTCGTTTAATATTTCAATCAATCCTCGTCATTGCGAGGAACTTCGAAGAAGAGACGTGGCAATCTCTTTTGTCTAGTACCGAAAATCACATCGCGTTAAGCTTAGTAGATTGCCGCGCTCCGCTCGCAATGACGATTTCAAATAACACATCAAACACTGAAGGCAAGCAATGGATCTGTTACTAATAGCTATCGCTATTGTCTATAAGGTCTTGTGTATCACAATAACTACTTCTTGGCTCTAGATTAAAATCTACAATGTTTTACGCATTTTAAAATCGTCAAATATCAAGTCTTGTGAAAATATCTTTTTAATTAAACCCAGGTTTTCAAAGCCCCATTTTTCATAAGCTCTCACAGAATCTGTATTTTCATGGAAAACCGTTAATGTAATACTCTTAACTTTGTTGGCATTGCAAACCTGTTCCAAATGACTAAGCACTTTTCTACCTATTCCCTTGCCACGGTGATTTGTATACATATAGAGTTTATTTAAAAACAATTCATTTTCATCATAAAGAATTTTATAGGCAAAATAACCTATATTTTCAGTATTATCCTGAATGACATAATATTCATACCCATTTTCTAAATCAGCAAGAATGGCTGCTTCAGACTGCACACCTTCAATCAGCTTAGCCAAAGTATCAGAATCAAACATTTGTCCGAAATGCTTACTCCAGATTTCATAAGCCATAGTAACTAAATCATTTATATCAGTTTGACTTTCGACTTTTTTATACGTCATTACGCTTACCTAAAACTACTAACAAAATACCACCCAAAATTAAAAGTATGGCAATCACCAGCCTCTGTGTAATTTGTTCAGAAACAAACACTACACCGCCTATTGCCGCAATCACAGGAACCGAAAGTTGGACCACTGCAGCTTGGGTTGCAGACAAACCTCTTAAAGCCGCATACCAAATTGTGTATCCAATTCCAGAAGCAATTGCTCCAGACAAAATAGCGAGTAAAATTCCTTGCTGCGAATAATGTGCATTCTTGAATGTTAGCAACACTAAAATCACAACAAATGGGATGGTACGAATAAAGTTATAAGCCGTGTCAGCTAATGCATCCTGAGTACCACGTCCATTAAGCGTGTAAACACCCCATGCGGCCCCAGCGATAGACATTAGAACAAAGCCTTTAAAAGATGGTGTTCCTAAATCCGGGAACATGAGATACACAAAACCAGAAAAAGCACCCAACATTCCTATCCATTCAATAAGCTGCAAACGTGTGCCTTTGAACAATGAAATCAAAATCATACTTATTTGCACAGCAGCAAACAGTATCAAAGCACCAGTCGCCGTGTCTAATGTTATATAAGCAACAGAAAAAGTAATCGCATAGGTAAAAAGCATCAAACTAGAAACCCAACTGCCCTTGGTTTTTGATGATGGTTTTTTATGCTTCCTAATAGATAAAATTAGAAATAATACTATGGCACCTGAGAGCAAACGAAAAATGGTAAAGCTGGCTGCATCAATGCTTCCATCAGATAAAGCTAAACGGTTTAAGACAGAGTTACTTGCGAATGCAATTAAGGCAATAAAAGTAAGAGAGAAGGTTTTTATCATTTGGCTATAACAGCTTATTCATTAACCACTTCTGACTCACTAAGAATTTCTTCAATATACTCAATAGCTTCAGCAACAGTAATAGAAAAAACACCACCATTAGCTTCTCTCCAAGTATTAATACCTTCTTCAACGTTTTTATCAAATTTACTGTCAGCGACTTTGTTAAGCACACTATTCATCAAAGACTCTTTTGAAACTGGAAGATGACTAATTTCAGTAGCTAAGCCTTCCTCTGCTCTTGGATTAATGACCTTAACCTTGTTCACAGATATATGAAATATTTCACCCATTTCAGGATGATTCTCAATTGCACCGATTATAAGAGTTGATGTAGATTCTGTTTCGCGGGCCTTATATGACCACTCTTGTCCAACGGCAAACTCTGGTTTTGTGGGTTTACTACACGCTACAGCTACCATTAATATAAATAATAGTGTCAATAGCTTAATAAATTTCATATTAATCCCTAACCAAAGGCAAAGTACTACAACGTAACAAACCTTCCTGCTTTGCTATCTCAGCATAAGGCACTTCTTCAACGGTAAATCCATGTTTGCGTAACCACGTATTTAAACTTGTAAAACCACGCTCTGAAATAATCACATCTTCGGAAATCGAGAACACATTACTTTTCATCTGGTACATTTGCTCTCTGTCTAAATCAAATAGATTTTCTTTCCCAAAATAATCTCTTAGCCATTCGTATTCGCTTTCAATTAAAAAGCCATTTTTATGTATTATGGCTTTATCTTTTCCAATCGGCTGAAAACAACAATCCAAATGCAAAGCATTATCCATGGCATTGGTATTTGATTTACGTAGCTCAAAGGATTTAATAATTTTAGTAGGGAATAAATCACGCATAGCTTCAACAGCCGCTTTATTGGTTCTTGCAGTGATGTAACTCGGATAATCTTCTGCAGTATAAGTACCTATAAAAATATACTCATTCCACAAAATGACATCTCCACCCTCAATATGACATTCATCAGGGAGAATTATTCTTTTATCTTCTTCTACTTGATCCCAAACATGTTGAATGGCTTCAAACTCCGGTTCTCTATCGGGAAGAATATTCGCTCTTACCAATTTATCTTCAACCACAAAAGCAATATCCCTGGCAAAGATTTGGTTACAGTTTTCGATAATATCAGGACGAAAT
>CALHVH010000144.1 GCA_938039225.1 uncultured Gammaproteobacteria bacterium | reverse complement strand
CTCATTAAAAAAACGTCAATTCGTGACGAATACATCAAGCATCTTTTAACTTATATTAACCCTAAAAATATTAAACCATTAAAAATTGTGGTTAACAGCGGTAATGGTACAGCAGGACCGACTGTTGACGCACTAGAGGACGCCTTTAAAAAATTAAACATTCCAATCAAGCTAATAAAAATTCATCATGAGCCGGATGGTTCTTTTCCAAATGGAATACCCAATCCAATGATCATTGAGAATCGGAAACCTACATCTGATGCCGTTATTCAACACGGCGCTGATTTTGGTTTGGCATGGGACGGTGATTTTGATCGTTGTTTTTTCTTTGACGAAAAAGGGCAGTTTATTGAAGGGTATTACATTGTTGGTTTGTTAGCTGAAGCATTTCTTAAGAAGCATCCTGGCCAAAAAATTGTGCACGATCCAAGACTCACTTGGAACACGATAGATATCATCAGAGAAAATGGTGGTATTCCGGTGCTTTCAAAGTGTGGTCATGCATATATTAAGCAGGTAATGAGAGAACACGATGCAATATATGGCGGAGAAATGTCAGCTCACCATTATTTTCGAGATTTTTTTTATTGTGACAGCGGCATGATTCCTTGGCTGCTTATTGCAGAACTCTTATCAATCAAAGAGCAAACGCTATCAAGTCTCGTAAAATTGCGTATATCAAAATTTCCTTCATCAGGAGAAATTAATCATACTCTTGTAAATGCTGACCAAGCTTTTAAACGTGTTGAGGACTTTTATCGGCATGATGCAAGCATAATCGATAAACTTGACGGCATAAGCATGGAATTTGTAGATTGGAGATTTAACCTACGTCAGTCAAATACCGAGCCATTAGTCCGCCTTAATGTAGAAACTAGGGGCGATAGTGCATTGTTAAAAGCTAAAACCAAAGAAATTTTGGAGTTATTGAAAATATAGTGAAAGTTAGCCAGAATTTTTAAAGTCATAGATACAATATAATAAGCATTATTCCGCTTTCAGCTTTGTCAAAACCTATATTCCTTTGCGGGTTCGGTTTTATATTAAAATTACCTTTTTTAACATAACCTCTTTTAATATCAGTAATTTACATCGTTTATCTATTATTAGTGACCGTTTAACTTGAAATTAATTAGTTTTCACATTCTCTAACAATTCTAAGTAGAAAGTTTGCTTATATTGCTTGTGTAAAAATGGCTTTAAGTATTTTATTAAGAGTTTTTTATGTAAATGAAAAGTTGGTTTTATGTTTTTGTGGTCAGCTAATAATTATTTAACATAGTTAATATTTGATATGATTTATTTAACATAAGGTATTGAACAATATACATTTGTTCACAACTTTTTAACGAAAATGGCTTGGTTTTATTCAAAAGATTGATGTAAACTAAGTCTTACTTAATATATGTTTCAAATTTTGTAAGCCCATTGCGACCAATGAACAATGTCGAGCGTGGGCTTTTTAGTTTTTGAATTAATATATTTAGTTTGTAAAAATTATAATAATAAAATAGCAATAATATAAAATAAAGAGCGGAATTTTCTTCATTTTTTTGCAGATTAACTGCAGATCACATGAACAGGACACATGAACAGGGAATGGCTATTAATTTAGTCACCTTATTTATTGTGCCTGTGTGCTTTTGAGAGAATATTTCTACATGAATTGTAGGTTTGATAAGCAAGTGCTTTGATTAGGGTAACTAAAAATGCAGTATAAAAATAATAATATAAGCATCGATCCAAATAAATTTTGGTCTGATAGTTTAGTAAAAGTATTAACGGTCTTGGTAATATTTGTTGGTGCGAGTCTTTTGGTCACACAAACAAGTCCGTTATTTGCAAGTGGATGTGTGTCCAATGTAGAAGCTGATTTTTCAACTGATGGTTTAAGTGTGACAGCTATTTCTGATAAGAGTTTATCAAATGTTGTACTCCAGTTCGCCGATGGTTCTGAGCAGAAATTTGAAATCAATAAAGATGGCGAGTATTCTTTAGATTTCAGCGGTACCGGTTTAAATGATGGCAAAATCATAACAGGTGTTTGGATTAAGTCTGGTTGCGAGAAAAGCGGTGATGGGCCTGGGTATGGAGAGTTTATTGAGCGCTGCAGTTTTTCAACAACTGTTTCTATAACTCCACCTACATTAACTGTTGTTGAAGGTGGCTCAGCAGATTTTGTTATTAGTTTGAGTGATACGGAAGTTCCCGCAGGTTGTCTTGCAACTATCCAAATCGAAACTTTAGATGAGGCTCGAAATGGGAATCAAGCGACCACTACTGGTGTTGATTATGCTCCGGTAAATATTAGTTATGAGTTCATTGGTTCGAATGTTTCGATTCCATTGAATATTGATGTTTTATCAAACTTTGATCTTGAATTTGACGAAACCTTTGTGGTGAGTGTGACTCCAGGCCTTAATTCTGTGGTAGAGAATTCGGATGAAAGTGTAGTTACGATAATCAAGCAACCATTAACTCCATAAGGTTATGGCTTTTATGAAACAGAATTTATTTAAAATATTTTTTACAGTATCGATTGTGTTTTTGAGTTTCTCAAATACAAGCAGTGCAGCCTTAACATGCACTGGTAGTGATTTTACTTTTGATTGGGATTCGCAATCATGGCCAGCGCCAACGAATCCAACAACAGGTATTGGTGATTATGTTGCAGTGAAATCTGAAACATTTACTAATATTGATGGCAGTGGTCTTAATGCTACGCTTACAGTATCAAGTGATAATACTACTGGTGATTTAGACAGGTCATTTGAATTTTACGTTGATAATGGCAATGCTAATCAGCCCGCTGTAGCTGCTGATGTTGTGGGTCCGGGCGATACTGATGGTGATGGAACAAATGATAGTGCATTTCAAGTGATTGTTAATCCAGTCGATGACGCCTTTACTGTGCGTACTGATATGGATGTTTTTCTGGATGTTGTCTTGTCTGAGCCGGTCTCTGAATTGGAGTTAATCATTGGGGATATTGATCACAATGATACGGCGCAAGATCGCCAGGACCAAGTCACGATTACTGGTAACTCAGGTGCTGTAATTCCAACATTAACTTCATTTAATGCAACGCCTAATTATACAATTAGTGGAAATACCGCAACCTCATTAATTAACAACCTTAATGCGTCACCAACACCGGCTGCTGGAGAAATAGCGGCAGCTAATTCAGTTGTTGTGGTTACTTTTGATCAGCCAATTACTTCGTTTCGTATTGTATATGCTGATGCAATTGATTCGGGTGTTGGGGTTGATGGAACATCTAATGTAGGCGGTTTACGTGGTATTTCTATGCTTGGCGATTTTAGTTTTTGTAGGGATGCTGATTTGCAAGTTACTAAAACAGATTCGAATGCGGTTTACACGCCGGGCGAAACTTTTAGTTACGATATCGTGGTGACAAATGCAGGTGGTATTCCAGCTGATGGAGCGAATTTTGCAGATCCGCTTCCTAGTTGGGCGACGAATGTGACTTGGACGTGTACGGAGTCTGGTGGAGCGACTTGTCCAAATGGGACAAGCGGTAGTGGAGAAACCTTTGCTGGTAATATTGCAAGCTTTCCGGCAGGGTCGAATCTAACTTTTACAATTAACGGGACGTATTCAGCTGATATGGCTGATTATCCATAGGTTAATAATTGTAAATGTATGAAGGTAATCAAGTTTTAAAGAATTGAAATAAAATATAGTAATGTGAATGATGGGTGAAAACTGCAGAAACTGCAGTAAACATATAAATACTCAAAACTGTTAAGTGATTAACAGGTTTTTTGGCGTTTGAGTATTTTGTAATAATAAAATTAAATTAATTAAAGTTAATGAGACCGGGTAAACGGTTATTAGAAGGCAGTTCTATGGATAATTACAATAACGCTGTTACTACAGCTAAGCAGTTGAACCAAGACGAGTTCGGGGTCATTTCACCGCAAAAGAAAAATGCATTTGTGGCGCGCTTTGTTATGGCCTGTATGTCGATCTGCGTTTTCGCATGGTCTCCGAATTTGATGGCAGCGTTCCCTGCAACTGTGGATAATACAGCAACAATTACTGCACCTGCAGGTATAACTGATCCAACGCCTGATAATAATACTGCCACGGATACTAATAACTTTTTAGGTGCCACAGTTAGTGGTCACTTATATATAGATACCAACGGTAACGGTACCCAAGATGCGGGCGAGCCAAATTTAGCAAATATTGATGTCATTGTTACGGATGCAAGTGGAGCTACACAGACAGTTGTGACGGATACAAATGGTGATTGGTCTGCTACAGATCTCCCTATAGGTTCAACAAGTGCAGACGTACAAGAAACAGATCCAGATTTCCCAGCCGGTACTGTGCAAACTGAAGGTACAGACCCCAATGCTGTAACGGCAGTTGCTGGAGTAGATACAGATGCAGGTAATGATGGTTACTTCATCGATGGC
>CALHVH010000143.1 GCA_938039225.1 uncultured Gammaproteobacteria bacterium | reverse complement strand
CTATGCAAAACGTTTATTTGGTTCAATGAATAATAGAGATGAGTCGGTTGTGACCTATTTGGATGAAGAATACACCGTACCCGTTGAGTTGGTGCAAAATATACATGTTAACTATAATATTCTAGAAAAAGCTAAGCCCGCTAAAAGTAATGCGGCTCGACATGCAGAAACGCTTAAGTTATTGGGTATGGCTTAATCGAATATGCCAGACTCACCATCAAAAGTCATTGAATATGACAATCTGGATGAAGCATTTTCTGATTTATCGGTAATGCTACATACTTATCCTAAAAGCCCAACTTATAGGGTGGATTTGCTAAGACCTAAAAAGCTTGATTATTCGCTTAAAAGCTTAAAGCACCTTGATGATTATTTAGATGAGATTAGAAAAACCAAAGAAGTCGAACAAGACTGGAATAAAACTGTTTTACGCGTGGGCGCGTATGTGGGTGAGGTGATTCGCAGGAGTGACGCAAAAGGGCGTTGGCACTGGGTCGATCACGATACTGCAGTTCAGCTTGACCCTAAAGGGTGGAAGAACTTTGAGAAAAGTATATTTACCGCAGCGGTTTTGTATCAAGGTGGCCAATCATTTTGTTTTCCGATTGGTAAAGTGTATAAATTCTTAGAAAATGGAAGAGAAGATTCCGTGAGAGCCTTTGCTAGAGTAATGATTGATAAATGGACGGCAGAGCCAGTCTGAAAATAGATTTCACTAGCAATTGCCTCTAAGGTAAACTGATTCCTAAGTCACTCAGAACTCGGAATTTGTAATGGACGCTAGTTTTTGGCATCAAAGATGGGAGTCGAATCAAATTGGTTTTCATATAGATGAAGCCAACCCACTTTTAGTCAGCAATTTTAATCATCTTTCACTAGCTCATGCAGACAGGGTCTTTTTACCTCTCTGCGGAAAAACAAGGGATATTGCTTATTTGCTTTCTCAAGGCTTAAGTGTTGTGGGTGTTGAGCTAAGTCAAATCGCCGTTGAGCAATTATTCTCAGAGCTTGGTCTCCAAGCTGAAATTTCAGAGCATGGAAACTTAAAACTTTTTCATGCCAAAAACATCGATATTTTTGTTGGTGATTTTTTTGCATTAAGGCCTTCTTTACTTGGCCCGGTTAATGCCGTTTATGACCGAGCGGCCTTGGTGGCGCTTCCTCATTCTATGCGTCTACGCTACACACAGCATTTGCAAGACCTTACTCATTCAGCCACTCAGTTACTCATTACCTTTGAGTATGATCAGGCAGTAATGGACGGACCACCATTCTCAATAAATTCAGATCTTGTAAAAGACTATTATCAAGCAAAGTATGAATTAACCCATTTAGCAGGTATTGACGTACCAGGTGGACTAAAAGGTCAGTGTAAAGCCTTTGAAAATGTCTGGTTGCTAAAACCCTTAAACTAAGATTTTTAAAACCGCGTATGGTCTCAAAAGCAAAACTGTATTCAAAACTGGATGATTTACAAGATCAGCTAATAGAAGAGTTTCTACCTCATCTACGTGCAGCTGCTAGCGGTAAAAATGATTTGATATTTTGTGTGAAGCAATTTAATACTTTTAGCCAACTTAAGCTCCGTACAGATAAAATTACCGAAGCTTGTATAGAGCTGGGTTCACAAATACTATCCTTAAAAGAAAAGTTGGGTGAATCTTCTGCAGGTTCCGTTGCTGAACGACTATGTTGGTATTGTAGAGAGTGGTCAAAACCTCCAAAGTACAAAGAATCCTATGGGACAGAGCTGGCTAAAGCGTTTTTATCAGAAATCGTAAACTAAGCGTTTGTTGGTTGAACTATGCATTCGAATAATACTTTAATTGCCGAACTGAAAAAATCACTTAAATTAATCAGCACAGCTGAAAAAGCTGAGGCGAGTAGGCGTTTTTTTCCTCATGGCATAAATTGTATTGGCGCCAATGCCAGTGATATAAAATTTGTAATTAAAGAATTTCAATCACAGTACTCTGAGCTTTCTGCTGAAGAAACTCTGTCTCTGAGTGAGGACTTTCTAAAACAGGCCAAATACAGTGAAGAAAAATTACTAGCTTTTGGTTTGCTTAATAAATTTGTTAAAAATAATTTTGATGAAACGCTACTCGAACGTTTTAAATACTGGTTAGAACAGTATGCAGACAATTGGGCTTTAGTGGATGATCTATGTATCAAAACCATTTACCGTTATTTCTTGTCACGGCCAGACTTAATTGTACACACGCAAAGCTGGGTACATTCTAATATTAGTTGGTGTCGTCGAGCCAGTAGTGTGGTTTGGGTAAAGTTTATAAAAAGAAAAATTGGTAAACGAGTGTATTTTCTTGATAAAAAACTTATCTTTAAACATTGCGATTTTTTATTAAATGATGAAGATGAATTCGTACAAAAAGGTCTTGGCTGGTTACTTAAAGTGACTTCGGAAGTACATATGGAGGAAGTAATCGCCTATATTGAAAATAACTATTCAGGTATGAAACGACACACATTACGCTATGCCATTGAGAAATTAGATAAGAAAACCAGACAAAGACTTTTAAAGCTGAGTTAGTTTCAAGCTTAAGAATTATATAAAATAGTAATTATTGGTGATATTATAAGTTTATCGCTCGAATTCAGATTTATAAAACTAAAATAGTAATCATATTATCTCGGGGTCACAACATGAAACTAGGTTCCATACTCTTTAAGCTTTTCACGCATTTAATTGCTGTTGCCATAGGTTTTGCTATCGGAATCTACGCGCTTCCAATACTTACTGCACCTCCTGCCCCAACGGTCACTGAAATTGAATCCATGTCTGCTGATGCGGTTTATACCACTGAGTTTAGTAAAGATCGAAAAGACAGTGATGCATTACATTGGGGTGAAGGTAAGGTATCAATTAGTTCTACATCAATAACGTTAATGGGTGAATTAACTCCTGGGCCTGATTACAAACTTTATCTATCGCCAGAATTTGTAGAAACCGAATCGGATTTTAAACGTTTAAAGTCCTCAATGCTTCGAGTAGGTGATGTTAAAACTTTTAAGAATTTCCTGATTCCTGTTTCTGCTGATGTGAACCTTGAAAATTACAATACCGTTGTAGTTTGGTGTGAAGCCTTTGGGCAATTTATAACGTCGGGTCAGTATCAATAATTTTCATTAGAACTCAACCTGGCCTTAGGACAAGTGCGTGAATACTTGTGACTACGTAATTGAGGGGTTTATTGCATAGATGATTCCGATAATCGAAACAGAGCGACTTAAGCTAATACCTCCTGATATTGATTCATTTGGATTGTACGAAGAATTTTATACAAATGCAGAGTTTTCACAAGACTATGGCGGGCCACTTTCCACAGAACAAGTATGGGCTCGACTTAAAGCCGATATTGGGTCTTGGTATTTATTAGATTTTGGGGTGTGGGTTATTCAACAAAAGTCCGATCAAACTCTACGAGGAACATGTGGTTTTTGGCAAGGTAGAGGATGGCCTAGAGAGCTCACTTGGTGGTTATTGCCTGAAAGTCGTGGTAAAGGTATGGCCAGTGAGGCGTCTCATGCGGTAATAGCCCATGCCTATAATGAATATAAGTGGCAGAGTGTGGAAACCTATATGAATGATGATAATGCCTCAGCACGTGCTCTGGTTGAGCGACTAGGTGGTCAAAAAATTAGAAGAATGGAATTTCCTGATGGTTTGAGTCGTGATATATTTTTATTACCGAATCAATTTGGGGTGTCTAGATAGTGTATAAAACTGAAATCGAATTTCTTCAAAAATATGAAGATGCAAATAATGCTCAGAACGAAAGAACTCTACTGACTGAAGAAGAAATATCAAAATTATCGTCAGAACATCCGAAATTGCCACTAGAGTTTATAGAATATTTAAAACAAATTGGTTGGGGAGCGTTTAGAGAGTGTCAGTATATGATTCACGAGCCATCGTCGCTGCTTTCGGACTTTGCCGATATGTATTATCTTGCTGATGAGCCACCTGAAGGCGATTTAGATAATTATGTGGTTTTTGGTGATGGATTTGACGGTGATTTAGGTTTAATAAATTTGAATACACAAAAAGTCGCCGTTTATTTACATGAATCAACAGAAATCTACCAAACCGAGCAAGGGTTTAAATTGTTTATCAATGAAATGATGGGAATAGGCGAAAATGGTCAAGATACATTCACCTAGCAGTTATCTGTTTAATTAAGAATAGCTATACTTATTTATAAGTTAAAGTTTGTTTTATTATAAAATATATCGAATTACAAATTAGTTGGCACAAAGGAGAAAATAATGAAAACTCAAGCTTTACAGTCAGAGGGGATTTGTGCAGAGGACGAGAACTATCAAGGTTCTCTTTACTCAGAAGTTAGAAAAGCCGCCTTTGCTAATCCTTATCAAAAAATATGGGGTGCTGCCGACGAGACGCCATTACCTCACTATGATATAACGGCTAGAGAAGTTTATGATGGTTTCATGCGTGGTAAAGCAGACCATTTTAAACAAGCGGCTATTCGCACTGTAAGAACCTGTGCTGATCTTCGATGGGGAGAAGATGGTAAAGGGTTTAGAAAAATTATTCATACCAATGGCGTGTGCTTAACTGGCAATTGGGAAATCACTGAAGAGAATGAATTCAGTGGTTACTACAAAAAAGGCAGCAAAGGCCTAATTATCTCGCGTATATCCTGTGGTAGCTCTGCCATTATGCAAGGCACTCCAAGAGCCTTTGGTTTTGCCGGAAAACTCTATCCAACAATGGATCAAAACCATACCAAGTTACTCAAACCGGCTAGTTTTTTTGCTTTGGATAAATTGTCCGGGTGTAGTAATAAACACATTACCGACGTCACCATGACTAACGGACTGGCCGTTAAAATCATGGGCACTAGTTTTCCGAGTAAATTAATGCTGCTTAGAGCTGGAATGTTATTTGG
>CALHVH010000142.1 GCA_938039225.1 uncultured Gammaproteobacteria bacterium | reverse complement strand
TTTGATGCCGAAGTGCATGTGCATAGAGTAGGGCGTACAGGACGTGCGGGTAATCGTGGAGTGGCCTGTACTTTGTTTTCAGATAAAGATGATTATCGTATGACGGTTTTACGTGATTATTTAAATTTAGAAAAAGATATTCAAGCGTCAAGTCTGCCATCAGATTCAGTTTTGGGTAATCCAATTAGTATTTCAGAAATGCAAACGATTCGTATTGACGGTGGCAAGAAACAAAAAGTTAGAGCTGGAGATATTCTTGGAGCCTTAACAGGTAAAAACGGAATAGATGGAAAGTCCGTGGGCAAGATAAATCTTGCGGATAATTGGTCTTATGTTGCGGTACAGCGTGACGTGGCTGATAAAGCATTGCGAAAACTAAAAGACGGTAAAATAAAAGGCCGAAGTTTTAGAGCTTGGGTTGTAAAGTATTAGTTTGTTGATTATTTTTATGAGGTAAAAATGAAAAAATATTTAAGCTTATTGATTATGATTGTTCTTGTAATAAGTTGTGGTGGGGAACAAGAGATACAAGATATAGAAGACGCAGCTTCAGATGAAACTGCCCAAGAAGCTTCTCTAAAATTCACTCAAATCTGTGCCGATCCTATGTCGGCTTTGATAGATAAACTGAATGATATGCAAAAGCCAGAAACAATGGATTTTATTGTGCCTGGTGGTATACGGAATCGTATTGTTAGCACTTATGATGAATGTATAAAGTTAGTTGAGAGAATGGTTTCATTTACACAGAAAAATTTTCCAAAAACTAAAGCTAACGAAAAATGTAACACTGCATTACAAGAGGTAATTGCTGAAATTCCGGAAATGAGAAAACTTTCAAATACAGTCAGTTCTGCAAACCTTGGTACTAAAGAAGGGCGTGGAGAGGCTTATCTTACTTCTGGTGGGATGTCTGTGTTTGCTGTTGCCATGCATGGGCGTTTGACTATGAATTACGAATTGACTTGTAAATATTCGACGTTTTTAGGTAAATAATTTTTAATTTAATTTTTTAATCAAAGTAGAAAGAAAATGATAAAACTCCACCACTTAAATGCTTCACGCTCTAAACGAATCATCTGGTTGCTCGAAGAGTTAGGCGTTGAATATGAAATTATTGCTTATAAACGAGATGCAGTTACCAATCTTGCTCCACCAGAATTAAAAGCCATACATCCTTTGGGTAAATCTCCAGTGCTTGAAGATGATGGACACGTAATTGTAGAATCAGGCGCTATTACTGAATACCTAACTGAAAAATTTGGCGCTGATACTCTAATGCCAGCAAAAGATACAGCAGACTATATTCAATATAAACAATGGATGCATTTTGCAGAAGGTTCCGCAATGCTACCCGCACTTTTATTAATGTTTTTAAGAGTTGATGGTTGTAAAACCAATATGCTGCAAGGCTATGCTGAAGGCGAGATGCATAACATTCTTAGTCATTTGAATAATAGTGTAAGTGACAGCGAGTTTTTAGTGGGCCAATCATTCACGGCTGCTGATATTTTAAATTCGTTTCTTATCGAAAATATCCATAAAAAGTCAGGCTTAGATCATTACCCTGCTCTAAAAGGTTATATTGAAAAACTCATGGCAATGCCCGGTTCAAAGAAGGCCCAAGCGCTTGAAGAAAAGTATTTATAGCAATAGTTTGAATACTCTTAGGGATTGCAATATTTATTTTTTGTCATATAACATATTCTGATTGGCATGCTAAAGCTCTTAAAATCGTTCTGAAGGCAATAAACGACAGCTAATCGGGCCTGATATTAGTGATATAGTAGAAATTACTAAGCTAATTTTAAGAACTATTAGAAAGAGTTATTAAGGGTGACAAAGGGGTTTTCACGAGATTTATTGGTGTATTTACTAAAGGCTGTGCTTTTAGTGGTTCTCTTTGTGCAAGCAAAAGCACTAATAGCGAACGAAGTTGCTAGAGATTATTTTTTATCTCAGCTAAGTTCTGAAGAACTTTCGTGGTTAGAGCAAAACCCTTCAATTGTTTATACCGGCGACCCTGATTGGCTACCGTTTGAAGCTTTTGATAAATCAGGTAAATATACTGGGCTTACCGCCGATTACCTTAAAAGAGTTTCAGAAATCTCTGGAATTGACATTGAGTATATACAACCCTCGACTTGGTCTGAGGCTCTTGAACTTGCGGACCAAGAACAAGTTCAAATGATCAGTGCAGTGTCCACTCATCCCAAGCTTAATGAAAAATACTCCCCAATTTCTCCATTCTACGTTAATCGTGCGGCTTTAATTTCACGTAAAGGTGATGTATTAATTAACAGTTTATCTACTGCAAAAAACAAAAAAATTGCTACGGTAATTGGCTACGCTTTTGCTCAAGAAGTTAGAGAAAAATTTCCGAATATAGATTTTGTTGAAGTATTGTCTACTGTAGAAGCCTTTGAAAAAGTTGCCAGCAAAGAGTTAGACGGCGTTTTATTGTATAGATCACATGCTCAGTACAGTTTAGTGAAACACAGCTTCAGTGACTTAGAAATCAGTTTAAACACTAAACTAAGTTATGACATTACTTTTTTTATTTCAAACAATGAGCCAATTTTAAAAAGTATTATTGATAAGGCCTTATTCTCAATTTCCCCAATGGAGCAAGTTGAAATAATTTCTAGCTGGACCAGCAATAGCATAATGAGTGATCTTTATGTGGATTTAAGTTTAGATGAGCGTGAATATTTAAGGTCTATTAGTCCAATAAAACTGACAGGAGACCCTGACTGGTTGCCCTATGAAGCATTTTTGGAAGATGGAAGTTATATAGGTCAAGTTGCCGAAAATTTACAATTAGTCGAAGACTTATTGAATGTTGAGATAGAAAAAATACCAACGACATCGTGGTCTGACTCACTAGAGCTTGTTAAAAGTGGTCAAGTAGACATTTTGTCTGAGTCTGATACCTCAGTTCTGAAAGATGAAATGTTATTTACGCGTTCATACCTTACAACCCCACTGGTTATTGTTATGAGTGACACAGAGCATTTCATAGGGGACTTAAAAGAGTTAAAAAATAAAACAGTAGCTGTTGTAAAAGACTATGGTTATGAGGCGGAGTTATATGACTTATATCCTGAACTGAATTTAGTTGAAGTCGATTCAATTGCAGAAGGTTTATTGGATGTCTCTGGAGGTGCAATTGATGCCCTTATTAGTAACTCCTCACAAGCAATATTTCAAATCGAACGCATGGGTCTAACTAATATTCGGATTGTTGGAAAAACAGGAATTGAGGCCAGTTTAAATTTTGCCATCCACCCAAGTAAAGCGCCATTAGTGCCAATTATCAATAAAGCCTTGGATAAAATTTATTTGTCCTCTCAGCAGCAGGCTATCACGGATAAATGGAGTAATGCGTTAGTAATTGAAAAAGATAATAATAGTTTATATTTGAAAATCATACTTTCAAGTTTAGCGTTAATGGCATTTGTTTTATTTGGTAATTATCGTCTAAAAAAAGATATTCAACGACGTAAAAAAATTCAAGTAGAACTCGCTGCCGCAAAAGAACAAGCCAATATTGCTAATGAAGCTAAGTCAAAATTTCTTGCCGTAATGAGTCATGAATTAAGAACACCGTTAAATGGTATTTTAGGCATGTTGGAGTTGCATCAAAAATCAGAACTTAGTTTAGAGCAACGCAATACCGTTTCTATAGTTAAAGAATCTTCTGAAAGTCTCTTGGCGATTTTAAATGACATATTGGATTTCTCCAAAATTGAAGCTGATAAAATGGATGTGGTTTTAGAGCCTACCAATTTAAGAAATTTAATTGAGATTTGCGTTAATGCTCAAGCACAAAATGCCTATAAAAAAGGCTTGTCACTAGAAGTTTATCTGGCTCCTGAATTTGATACTGAATTACAGGTTGATGGGGTAAGGTTAAGACAGATTGTGAA
>CALHVH010000141.1 GCA_938039225.1 uncultured Gammaproteobacteria bacterium | reverse complement strand
GATTTAGGTTCCGTTCGTTCTGCATTTTCATTCATTAAACGCGTCACTAAATCTTGATCCATACTACCCCAATTGACGCCAATACGAATGGCCTTGTTATGGTCAATGGCTTTTTCAATCATGGATGCAAATTGCAAATCGTGTTTTTTTCCGCGACCAACATTACCGGGATTGATTCGATACTTGGCTAAGGCGATGGCACACTCCGGAACTTCGGCAAGTAGTTTGTGGCCATTGAAATGAAAGTCACCAATTAGAGGGGTAGAGCAAGCAGCGGCATCAAGTTTCTCACGTATAAGAGGAACGGCTTGGGCGGCTTCGATTTTATCGACAGTAATTCTTACTAGTTCAGACCCTGCTTCGGCAAGTGCCATTACCTGAGTGACAGTAGCATCAACATCCGCGGTGTCTGTATTGGTCATCGACTGAACTACGACTGGATTGTCTCCACCAATAATGATTCCATTTACATCAACAGCATGTGTTTTTTTACGTTTAATCATTTATTATTCTCGTTATTGCCAGCTAAGTATTTTCACCTTGAGTGGCAATCTGTTTGGTTCTTCTGTAACTTTAGTTCTTCTCAGAATTTATGAGATTGCCGCGCCTTCAGCTCGCAATGACATTTAATTTCTACTTAGCGGCCAACCAAGAATCAATAGTATTTTCTAAAATATTTAAAGGAATAGCACCTTGTGAAAGTACAAGATCATGAAATTCTTTAATATCAAATTCATCACCCAATTGCGTTTCGGCTTTTGCTCGTAGCTCTTTAATTTTCAATTCACCAATTTTATAAGCTAAAGCTTGACCTGGCCATGCAATATAGCGATCAATTTCATTCACAATATCGTGTTCAGTTTTTGCCGCATTAGCTTTAAAAAACTCAATGGCTTCATCACGAGTCCATTGTTTAGCATGCATGCCAGTATCAACCACTAAGCGCACTGCACGCCACATTTCATAGGTGAGTTGGCCAAATTTGGAGTATGGATCTTTATACAGACCTAGCTCGGGTCCTAGGCTTTCTGAGTATAGACCCCAACCCTCTACAAAAGCCGTGAATCCGCCACTGCGTCTGAAGTTAGGTAAATCACCCAGTTCTTGAGCTAAGGCAATTTGTAAGTGATGGCCTGGCATGGCCTCATGCACCGAAAGCACTTCGATTTCATACTTAGGTCGGGTCTCAGGTTTATATAGATTCACATAATAGAATCCTGCACGACTGCCATCAGCAGCCGGTTGACTGTAATAGGCGGTGGTTGTGTCTGGTGCGATGTTGTCAGGTATTTTTTTAATCCCGTAAGGCATGCGAGGTAATTTACCAAAGAGTTTAACTAACTCAGGATCAATGCGTTTAGAGGTAGCAAGATATGCCGTTTCTAATTCTTCTGGAGTCTGGTAATAGAATTGTTTATCAGTTCTTAAGAAGTTTAAAAAATCAGAAAAACTACCTTTAAACTCAAGCTTATCTATAATGCTTTGCATCTCCGCACGAATTCTCGTGACTTCACTTAAGCCGATTTGATGAATTTCTTCAGCGGTAAGTTTGGTTGTTGTAAATCGTTCTACTCGATGTTGATAAAACTCTAAACCTTGTTTTGAGTCCCAGACGCCAACATTATCTCGACATGCAGGTAAATAATCATTTTGAATAAAATCAAAAAATTCTTGATAAGAGGGAATAACTTTTTCAGAAACGGCTGTCAAAGCAGCAGATTGAATAGTAGCCCACTCTTCATCAATAATATAATCAGGCTTATTTAAAAACGGTTTATAAAACCCACTTTCACTCGCATTCTCAACTAGTTGCATTTTGATTTGATCAGGAATGCGTTGCATGATGATTTTCGGGGGAAGAATTTCTCGACTCAAACCTAATTTCATTAGATCCATGGTTTGCTGCATGTAATCTGGAAAAGCTTCAAGTCTTGCTAGCCAGTCTTGGTAATCTTTTTTAGTTCTAAACTGTAAGCTTTCTAAAATCGTATCTTGGCTTTGAATGCCTCCACGTTGATTAAGTGGAATTAAATAACGCTCAAAAGAATTTTCGCGAATCGTATTTTCTAATTGTTGTTGATACAGTTGATAATTTAATTGATCAGCAGTTGATAAATTATTTTTATCTAGACTCAGCAAATATTTTAAAGCTTGTTCATCTTTGCTTTGACTTTCTGCTATTGCCGTGAGACTTAAGTCAGACCAAAGGTGGTTATAGCGCTTGTCACCTCGGAAACTTGCCGATACAGGGTTTTCTTTTAAACCACGTTCCCATTCATTATCAAAGAACTCATGCAAGAGTTTGCTGGTATCTTGTTCAGCCGGCATTTTGGGTACAGCTTGAGGTGCAGGTTTTTGCACATTATCCACAGAGCTTTCTGCGGATATCGGGGCTTCTGAGCAAGCAGCTAAAGACAAAATTAAGCCAATGATTGCGATATAAGCAGATTGTTTATTGAGTTTTTTCATCATAATTAACTTTAAGATATTGAGCCAAGCTAGCGTTATTTGGCTGTCTGGAAAAATTTGCTTAATTTGCAAGCAATTCATTAGTAAGTGATAAATTGATTGTAACGAGAAATTGCACATAATTCCCCAGCTTTTCACTTGGAGCTCTCTCTTGAATAAGCTATTATCTCGGCTCGGTCATAAGCGCAGCAAGAGAGAATTTGAAATTTCTTAAAAATAAGATTTTTCAAATCACCGAAGACGCAATTCACCCAGAAACGCTCAGGTATATCGAAAGATTGGGGATTGTTGTAGCTGACCGACTCTGGAGAGAGATCGCATGTTTATTTACTTAAGCATCGGCTATCCACCGAAGGGGTAAGAACATTATGTTGCATATTTATTATGTAATTTCCGCGAACGACTGAATGGACTCAGTAGGTAGAGCAACGCAGGAGCAGTTGCCGAGGCGGGGATCCAGTAATAGTAATGTAGTGTTTGATCTCTCAGGTTACCGGACAGAGGGGTGGCAGACTGTTGTGGTCTGCCACCCTTTTTTTATGATTGAAATAAATTGCTCTGTCATTGCGAGGAGCGTAGCGACGTGGCAATCTCGAGTTTAGTTTTTGAGATCGCCGCGCCAACATGTTGGCTCGCGATGACGGGTCATCTTGAATTAGTAGAGAAAATTATGGGTTCAAAAACACCGCTATATGATATTCATGTAAATGCAAACGCTAAGATTGTAGATTTTGGCGGCTGGGATATGCCACTGCATTATGGTTCGCAGATGGATGAGCATCACTATGTGCGTAAACATGCTGGCATGTTTGATGTATCGCATATGACAGTAGTAGATTTGCATGGTGAGAGAACTAAAGAGTTTTTACAAAAGCTGCTTGCTAATGATGTCGCTAAACTGCGTAGTAAAGGTAAGGCACTGTATAGCTGTATGTTAAATCCACGCGGCGGAGTGATTGATGACTTAATTTGTTATTACATAGATGATGATTTTTATCGTCTAGTAGTCAATGCGTCAACACGAGATAAAGACATGGCTTGGATTACTGAGCAAGCAAAAGATTTTGCCGTTGATGTAAAAGAGCGCCCTGAGGCAGCGATGATTGCGGTTCAAGGTCCCAAGGCTCGCAGATTTGCCATTAGTTCACTGACCCAAATTATCGATTTTGATGAAGAGCAAGTTGAGAATTTAAAACCGTTCTCTGCCATTGATGGTGAACGGTACTTTATTGCACGTACCGGCTATACCGGTGAAGATGGTTTTGAGATAGTTTTACATGCTGATGACGCCATGGAGTTATGGTCCTATTTAGAAGCAGCAGGTGTACACCCTTGTGGTTTGGGGGCTAGAGATACCTTACGTTTAGAAGCCGGTATGAATTTGTATGGTAATGACATGACCGAAGACACCTCTCCGCTTGAGTCTGCATTAGCCTGGACTATTGCTTTTGAGCCTGAAGATAGAGATTTTATCGGTCGAAGTGCCTTAGAAAAACAGAAAGTTGATGGTGTGCAGACTAAATTGGTTGGGCTATTACTTGAAGGCCGAGGTGTAATGCGCTCACATCAGAAGGTAATAACCGAATTTGGAGAAGGCGAAGTCACCAGTGGTGGTTTTTCTCCGACCTTACAACGTTCGATTGCCTACGCGAGAATTCCTAAAAAAGCCAAAGGTAAATGCACAGTTGAAATTCGTAACAAGCATTTAGACGCAAGAATTACTAAACTCAGTTTTGTTAGAAATGGCAAGGCTGTGATTGAACTTTAAGAAATTTGAATTAGAAAACTCTGGAGCAAGAAAGATGAGCAATATCCCTGAAGAATATAGATACACAAAAACTCACGAGTGGGTAAAACTTGAAGAAGATGGTAGCGTTTTGGTTGGCATTAGTGACCATGCACAAGCAGCGCTTGGTGAATTGGTATTTGTTGAGACGCCAGATACAGGTATTGAAGTGGTTTCTGGTGATTCAGTAGCTGTGGTTGAGTCGGTTAAATCGGCTTCTGATATTTATTCTCCGATTACGGGTGAAATTATTGCCGCTAACGATGAATTAGAATCAACTCCAGAATTGGTTAATGAAGATGCTTATGAGCGCGGTTGGATTTTCCGAATACAACCAACACATATGAGTGAGTTAGATGAGTTGTTAAGTGCTGAAGAATATCAAACACAACTTGATGAAGAAGATAGCTAAATAATTTTTGTCATTGCGAGCCAATAATATTGGCGCGGCAATCTCATAAATTAATTGCAGAAGTTAAACGTATAAACTAAACAGATTGCCATGTCATTTCATGACTCGCAATGACTAAAATTATATTAAGTAGAAGTAAAAACTATGCCTTTTATACCCCATACAGAAACCGATATCGAAAGTATGCTCGATACCATTGCTGCTCCATCAATTGATGCTTTATTTGATGAAATTCCAGAGTCATTGCGCATCAAGGAACTCAATGTTCCAACCGGCATGAACGAGATGGAGATAACTCGTTTAATGCATGACCGCGCCAAACAAGATGGTCAAGTGCTTAATTTTATTGGTGCCGGAGCCTATGAGCATCATATTCCTGCGGCTGTGTGGCAAATCACTACCCGAGGCGAATACTACAGTGCGTATACCCCTTATCAAGCTGAGGCAAGCCAAGGTACCTTGCAATTAATTTATGAATACCAAACCATGATGACAGCTTTGACTGGTATGGATGTGTCAAATGCGTCCATGTACGACGGCGCTTCTGCTTTAGCGGAATCCTGCTTAATGTCAATTCGTGCTCAGCGCCGAAATAAAAGTGTACGTATCTTGATGCCACTTACCGTTCATCCTTTTTATCGTCAGGTGGTCACAAATATTGCGGGCGGACAAAACTTAGAATTTATTGAAATTCCTTTTGATAAAAAAACCGGTTTGACCGATCTAGATGCTGTGAAAGCAGAATGTGAAAAAGGTATTGCAGCTATTGTTATTCCAACACCTAACTTTTTTGGCGCTTTAGAACCTGTTGATGAGTTAGTGGATATCGCTCATGCAAATAATGGATTGGCTATTGCAGTAACCAATCCTATGACTTTGTCCTTGCTTAAGCCTCCAGGAGAGTGGGGTAACGTTGAAGAAAATCGCGGTGCTGATATTGTATGTGGTGAAGGACAGCCTTTGGGTGTGCCAGTTTCATCAGGCGGCCCATACTTTGGTTTTATGTGCTGCAAGCAAGCCTATGTTCGCCAAATGCCTGGCCGTATTGTAGGGCGCACAGTAGATTTAGAAGGTAAAGAAGGTTTCACCTTAACGCTACAAGCTCGTGAGCAACACATTCGACGTTCTAAAGCTACGTCAAATATTTGTACTAACCAAGGCTTAATGGTGACAGCGGCTACCATTTATATGTCTATCTTAGGTGCTCAGGGTCTAGAACGTGTTGCGGCAAGTTCTTATAGCAATACAAAACAACTGGTTAAATTGCTAACTCAAATTGATGGGGTTGAGCCTGTATTTTCGGGTGAGGTTTTTCATGAGGCTGTTGTGCAATTACCAAAAGATGCCCCGACAGTCTTAGAAGCGCTTTCGCATAAACATATTGCTGGCGGAATTGCACTTGGAGAATTTTATCCAGAGTTTAAAAATTGCATTCTTGTGTGCGCAACTGAAACTAAAACAGAAGCAGATTTAAAATTGTTTGCTCAAGAGCTTAAAGCCGTTTTATCTTAATCATTAAATAATTTAATTATAGGAACAAAATCATGTCTACAGTAACTTTAGGTGGTAACCCATTTGCATTAAAAGGTTCATTTCCGCAAGCGGGTGAAAATGCAAAAGATTTCACATTAACCAATGGCAAGTTAGAAGATGTCACATTGGCAAGTTTTGCTGGTAAGAAAAAACTACTCAGTATTTTTCCAAGTGTAGACACACCAGTCTGTGCACTTTCGACAAAGAAGTTTAATGATCATGCTCGTGCTCATGAAGACACCGTAATGTTGATGGTTTCTGCGGATTTACCCTTTGCTCAAGGTCGTTTTTGTGGAAATGAAGGACTAGAGAACGTGCATACATTATCGATTATGCGTGATCAATCTTTCTCTGAAGACTACGGTGTACTGTTATCAGAAGGGCCAATGGCAGGAATTACTGCAAGAGCAATCGTAGTTGTTGATGAAAATGACAAAGTGGTTTATTCGGAATTAGTCAGTGAAATTGCTGATGAACCTAATTATGAAGCGGCTATCGCGGCTTTAAAATAGTAGTTTTAGAAGAACAGATTGCCGCGCTGCCTGCGGCTGCTCGCAATGACAGTAAGCCCATAAGTCATTGCGAGAAGTGTAACGACGAAGCAATCTAGTTAGGTAATAAATAAAAAATTAAAAAGAGATAAAAATGCTTATTTTTGAACATTCACATACTGGTCGATTTGCAGCTGCACAGGCTCCACATGAGGTTGCAGAAACGGCTATACCTAAACATTTACAACGCAAAGAAAGAGCAGGCTTACCTGAAGTGTCAGAGCTACAGGCAGTGCGTCATTACACGCGTTTGTCGCAAAAGAATTTCTCAATTGATACGCAATTTTATCCATTAGGTTCATGCACCATGAAGTACAACCCACGTGCCTGTAATACCTTAGCGATGCTTCCTGAGTTTTTAAGTAGACATCCATTAGCACCAGTGTCACATGGACAAGGTTTTATGCAATGCATGTATGAATTGCAAGACATGCTAGAAGATGTTACCGGTATGGCAGGTGTGACCTTAACGCCGATGGCGGGTGCACAGGGTGAATTTGCTGGTGTGGCTATGATTACCGCTTACCATAAAGCACGAGGGGACCTTGAGCGAACTCAGATTATTGTTCCGGATGCCGCTCATGGTACAAACCCAGCAACTGCAATTATGTGCGGATGTGAAGTGATAGAAATTCCAACCATGAAAGATGGTGATGTTGATTTTGAAGCACTTAAAAAAGTGGTAGGTCCGAAAACGGCTGGCATCATGCTAACTAACCCTTCAACTTTAGGCGTCTTTGAGAGACGTATTAAAGAGATTGCGGAGCTTGTGCATGACGCGGGTGGATTGTTGTATTACGACGGTGCTAATTTGAATGCTATCTTGGGTAAAGTACGCCCAGGTGATATGGGCTTTGATGTTATTCATATGAATCTACACAAAACATTCTCAACGCCACATGGCGGCGGTGGTCCTGGTTCTGGTGCGGTTGGTGTCAGTAAACGTCTACTGCCCTTTATGCCTATTCCGTTTGTGAAAAAAAATAAAGAAGCGGGTGAGCGTCAGTATGATTGGGTTACTGAAAAAGAATTACCTCAAAGCATTGGTCGTTTATCAGCATTCATGGGTAATGCCGGAGTAAATTTACGTGCCTATGTTTATGCTCGTATGTTAGGTAAAGAAGGTATGCAGCGTGTTGCTGAGTTTGCTACATTAAATGCAAATTATTTAATGAAGCGCTTAGCTGATGCTGGGTTTGATTTGGCTTTCCCAGAGCGAAGAGCCACGCATGAGTTTATCGTGACTCTTAAAAAACAAGCTAAAGAATTAAATGTGAATGCCATGGATTTTGCCAAGGCCTTACTGGATGAGGGTTTTCATGCGCCTACTACGTATTTCCCATTATTGGTTCCAGAATGTTTATTGATAGAACCTACTGAAACTGAAGCAAAAGAAGAATTAGATTTATTTGTTGATGCTATGGTGAATGTATTAAGAAATTCTGAGAAAGACTCTGAACAGGTTAAGGCTGCACCGTATACCACTCCGGTTCGTCGCTTAGATGATGTTCGTGCTGCCAAACAATTGGATGTGCGTTACGTACCTGATGTGGCTTAAAGAGCACTAAATACATAATCCTTGTAATATTCTCAAGACCTCGTATTTTACGGGGTCTTGTGGTTTATAATATTGCTTAATGTCTAAACGCCTAACAATCTCTAACGCTTTGCACGAGCTCTCGCATAGTGATAAACCATTCAAAACATTATTTGAACATGGTAGCTTGCAAGTAGAAATTTATAAACCAGAAAAAGTCGATTTACAAAAACCGCATACTCGAGATGAGTTATATGTAATTGCTAGCGGGTCTGGCGAATTTATTAATGGTTCTAATAAACATGTGGTTGAGACAGGTGAGGTGCTTTTTGTTGCTGCCGGAGTTGAACATCGTTTTGTAAATTTTAGTGATGACTTTTCAACATGGGTTTTTTTCTATGGCCCTGAAGGTGGTGAGTGATGGCCAACCAAAAAGTAAAGGGCCTAAAACGAATACGTAATGCATTTAAATATTCTTGGCAAGGTTTGCTGGCGGCTTATCAAAATGAAGAAGCCTTTCGTCAGGAATTAGTCAAAGTTGCCATTGGCATACCGCTAGCATTCTGGTTAGGTGATAACGGCGTAGAATACGCTCTGTTAATTAGCACACTTATTATTATTCTTATTGCTGAGCTGGTAAATAGTGCAATCGAGGCCGTAGTTGATCGCTTTGGCGGTGAAATTCATGAGCTTTCTGGTCGTGCAAAAGATATGGGCTCGGCTGTTGTATTACTGGCATTCCTGAACCATGCTGTGGTTTGGACTTGTGTACTGTATGATGATTTACTAGCATTTATTGCCAAATTTTCTGTTTAATTGTTTCTTATAAGGAATCTCTATGTCCGCTTTAATTTGTGGTTCATTCGCTTACGATAATATTATGGTCTTTCCTGGTCGATTTAAAGAGCATATCTTGCCCGATAAAATTCATATGTTAAACGTCTCTTTTTTAGTGCCGGATTTGCGAAAAGAGTTTGGCGGCTGTGCTGGAAATATTGCTTATAACTTAGGTTTGCTCGGTGGTGATGGTTTTGCGATGGGAACTGTAGGAACTGATTTTGCTCCTTATGCTAAATGGATGGACAATCAAGGTGTTTCGCGTAGGTACCTTTTAGAATGTATAGACGATTTCACAGCACAAGCCTATATCACTACCGATTTAGATGATAATCAAATCACTGCTTTTCACCCTGGGGCTATGAATGAATCACATACCAATAAGGTTCCTACAGATGCGGGTATTAGTATAGGAATAATTTCCCCTGATGGAAGGCAAGGAATGATTGAGCATTCAGAGCAGTTTGCTGAAGCTGGTATTCCGTTCTTATTTGATCCAGGACAAGGCTTGCCAATGTTTGATGGTAATGATTGCAATAAATTTATTGAGCTCGCTGATTATGTTGTAGTCAATGATTATGAAGCTCAGATGCTGCAAGAAAAGACTGGGCTTTCACCAGTTGAGATAGCTCAAAAAACCAAGGCGCTGATAATTACACGTGGTGGTGAAGGCTCAATTATTTATACCCCCGATACCCGTCGAATAGATATCCCTGTGGTTAAGGCTAATGAGCTGATTGACCCTACTGGATGTGGTGATGCTTTCCGTGCCGGTCTATTGTTTGGTTTAATGAATGACATGGATTGGGAAACTACTGGACGCATTGCCTCTCTAATAGGTTCGATTAAAATTTCGCATGCTGGAACACAAAATCATAGCTTTACTATGGATGAGTTTAAGCAAGAATTTAAGAATGCCTTTGAGCGTGAGATCTAATTGAGAAATTGATCTATATTCTAATAATCTAAATAAACAAAGAAGTTGCTATGTTAAAACGAATTACCCTTGTAGTTTTATTCACACTATTATTGAGTTTTAACGTACGCGCTGACGATACTGGTATTACACTAAATGATGCGAGTCAGTGGCAGAAAACCTTAGATCGAGTAAGCAATGGAATTATCTCGATTCGAGTAGATGGTACTCGAGCATTTGATACGGATTGGAATCAATCAACCCAAGCGACTGGTTTTATTGTTGATAAAAAACGAGGCATTATTCTTACCAATCGTCATGTTGTGATGGGCGGACCAGAAACTGCTGAGGGCGTATTTCTAAATAATGAAGAAATAGAGCTTAAGCCGATTTATAGAGATCCAGTGCATGATTTTGGTTTTTTTCAATATGACCCTTCTAAGTTGAAATTTATCCAGCCTGTTGAGCTCCCATTACGTCCGCAAAATGCGGTTAAGAGTTTAGATATTCGCGTAGTGGGTAATGATGCAGGTGAGCAATTAGCCATTCTCGCGGGTACCATAGCAAAATTAGATCGTGGGGCACCAGAATATGGGCGTGCTAGTTATAACGACTTCAACACCTTTTACTTTCAAGCAGCCTCAAGTACTTCGGGTGGTTCATCAGGCTCACCCGTTTTAGATATTAATGGCAATGTTGTCGCTTTGAATGCTGGTGCGAGTACCCAAGCGGCGTCAAGTTTCTTTCTGCCCTTAAATCGTGTGGTACGCGCCTTAAAACTAATCCAAAAAGATTTGCCAGTTAGTCGTGGCAGTATTCAAACCATTTTCAAACAGAAACTAAGGTAAAAGAGCTTTATAAATTATTGATAGAATACAGAACCAATATACAGAAAAAAGAAGTCTTTTTTGAATTATTGTATCCAAACGAAAAATTTAATAATGGT
>CALHVH010000140.1 GCA_938039225.1 uncultured Gammaproteobacteria bacterium | reverse complement strand
AGAAAACACAAATTTTCCAGAGGTTATATCAACTTGTCCGCCACCAAAATTAACCGCATAAATGCCGTTTTCAACGGACTCTAGAATTTCTTGTGGATCACTCTCGCCAGCCAACATATAAGTATTGGTCATACGCGGCATAGGAAGATGAGCGTAAGATTGTCGTCGACCATTACCCGTAGGGGCTACATTCATGAGTCGAGCATTCATTCTGTCTTGCATATAACCTTTAAGAATGCCATCTTCAATTAGCGTTGTGCATTGGGTTTGTTGGCCCTCATCATCCATACTCAATGAACCGCGGCGACCTTGTAAAGTACCATCATCAACAATAGTGCATAGACTGGATGCAACTTGCTCACCAATTCGTCCACTAAACGCGGAAGAACCTTTACGATTAAAGTCACCCTCTAAACCATGCCCGATCGCTTCATGTAATAAAACACCTGGCCATCCATTACCGAGTACAACAGTCATTGTTCCAGCCGGCGCTGGCACAGCTTCAAGATTAACCAATGCCTGATGAATAGCTTGATTAACAAACTTTTCAGGTAAGTTATTTTCAATCAATTCTTTATAGGAATAACGTCCACCACCGCCAGCATAGCCCGACTCTCGGCGTCCATTTTGCTCAACAATAATAGAAACATTACAACGAATTAGAGGGCGAACATCAGCAACCCACTCTCCTGCAGAGTTGTTGACCATAATGACTTCGTAATTACCCGCTAAAGTAGCATTTACTTGTTGCACTCTAGGATCAGCTGCTCTAGCTAATTTATCTATGCGTTGAAGCAACGCCACTTTGTCATCATCTAGTAAGGAATCCAGAGGGTTTAATGCTGGATACAAACTCGATGTGATTGCAATCGGTTTTGAAGACTTATATTCTAATTTTTGTTGGCCATTTTGACCTTGACGTGTTATTGCCTGTGCAATCGCTGCCGAACGCTGTAAGGACTGGAGCGATAAATCTTCACAATAAGCAAAGCCAGATTTATCACCACTGACCACACGTAAACCTGCTCCTTGTTGAATACTATGCGATCCATCACGAACAATGCCATCATCCAAAGACCACGACTCACTGCGTTTGTACTGAAGGTAAATGTCCGCATCACTTGCCGCACCAGAGTGCATATCACCTAATAAGGTATCTAGCGATGCAATTTGCAAATCGGCTGGTGAAAGTAATATTTCATTGGCAGTATTAATAAAACTGCTACGATCGATTAAAGCATTAGTCATAATATTTATTTACTTAGAAAGATTAACGTGGAGCAATAGGAATTTCTTCTAAATTCCTAGGATTTGTGCGTTCAATTTGAGGATTTCCCCAATCACCGTCTATTTTATAGAAAACTTGGGTAGCTTGTTTAAGTGGATTCTTAAATATCTCAGAAAATATTAAAAGCGCTGCACCTACGCCCAAGCCTCCGGCTAAAGCGCCTGCAATAGGTAAACTGGAACCCAAATCCGCCTGCACCACAGCGGCTTGCTCAAAGTCTCTAGTCGCCAAACCTATTCGACCTACGACACCTAAATCAGCCACAGGACCACGCATCAACATATTATTGGTATAAGCCTGTCCTTGATGAATTGAAAAATCTGCACTTAATTCATCATACTGTAAGCCAGAATTAAACACGTCTCTAAAATCTAAGGACAAACGTTTTGGTAATTGAGCAATACTTAACAAAGCCAGAAAACGACCCGCGCCGGGTTCCACTTCGCGTAAATCACCATTTAGCAACTTAAATGAAACCGACCCAGAAACCTCTTGCAAAATATCCGCAAAAGGACTGCCAGGCCAATTGAGCTCAATCAATGCTTCAGCACTTCTTGCACTCGCAGCTGGGGCATACCCTAATTGTTTAAGCGTATTTGCTAAATCATTACTATTCAATTGCAAAGATACTAAACTGGTTTCACCATCAGTCGTTTTAAACCATCCGCCACTGCCATCAATTTCAAAAGTCTTATTCTTAATATTAAAACTCTCAATGCGCGCGCCGTTACTTTCTTTCTTTACTCTTAAGGTAGTCTGTCCCATTGGCATAGTGGCCAACTGGAAGTCTTCAACCGCTACACTAACATTAGGTATCTCTCTAGGATCGAAGCTAATTTCTTCTTGTTCATTTTCCGGAAGCAGCAAATGGTACTTTTCTAAATTTGCTTCAATTAATGAATCGTCCAGCCAAGGGCGCGGAAATTTAATAGTACCGATAACTTGAGTGTTATTAATTCTGGCATTCCACTCGGTTTCGCCCGGCTCTAAAATGACCTGAGTATCAGGAAAACTTTGACCAATGGCGTCAAGCTTTTTGAGATTTACACTAATACTACCAATTTCTAGGGCTTCATCAGTATGAGCATTTGATTCATTATTTAAAAAATCTAACCACTCATCAAAATCAACATGCGAAAATTCACCTAATACACTAACGCGTGGAAGCTCGGGATCAATTGAATTAAATAAAGATTCATCTTCACCACCCACAATGGTTATAGAACGTAATGACCAATCTGAATCAGGATTATTTACCGTGGAGTCAAAACGTGCGCGTAATAATTTATCTCCAGCATTACCTGACAGTCGCATTTGCTGTCTTTGCGAAGGTTGTGCAAATTGTAAAACATCAATATTTAGATTAAGTGGTAATAATGTATCTTCTGCCTTATCAAACGGAGCAGGTAGTACCAAGGCACTGCCTAAAAGATTACTACGTACCTTAATATTATTTATACCTATGCCAGTTTGGCCGCTTATCCTAACTTCAGCATCTACAGTGGAATTTCCGGTTACGTAACGTGAAAAATGCTCCCCTAAAAATGAGCCCAACTGTGCTTCAGTATGCAAGACAAGTAGTGTATCTTCGTCTTGCGGCTTAATAGATGCTTCTATTTCTTCTCCTTGATAAATGGCACTAAGCTGATCGGCGTAAAATATTTCTTGGGTAAAATGCAAACGCCCTTGTAAATTAGAGAACGAGTCTTCAAATGCATCCAGCCTTAATTCATTACCGGCAAAATCAAGCTGTCCTTCAACACTAAGCGCATCAAGATCATCCAAAGGTAAAATCAAATCTATTTTGCTTTGTGTCTCACCTGTTACCTGTATAGACTTAATCGCCTCACCCACCGACTCACGTAAAGGAGATTCATTTATCCACTGTTTGGTGGCCGGTATGTCTAAGGCCGTTTCAATGTTTAGAGTAAGTGGCGAATTTCCTAAATCTTTAAATCCAGAGCTTAAGGGGAAACTGGCCAACTCCCCAGTTTTTACCTGACTAGCATCGATTTGAAAAGACTCATTATTAAAGCTTAAATCAGCATCTTGTAAGCGTACACTTGGCCAGCCATCCGCATAATTGATATCTAGATTTTTTACAGTGAATTCCGTTAAAAACTCACCTTGATTATTTCTAAATGGGAAATTTTCTAATGCGCCTTTTAATACAAATTTTGCATTATCAACAGAGCCTCCACTGACCCTATCTTCTAACCAAGACACTAAAGTTTCACTCATTACTTTTGCCGGGTAGTAAAACTTAACTCTATCAAGATTTTTTGGGCTAATATCAGCTTTAATATCAACAAAGGGACTTGAGTCTTTTTTGAGTAAGATATCCAAATTAGTGTTGATTAAAAAATCTGGGTTTTCAATGACTACACTATCACTAGTTAGATGCCACTGATCATTTTCACCCTTTATTGATACATCG
>CALHVH010000139.1 GCA_938039225.1 uncultured Gammaproteobacteria bacterium | reverse complement strand
TGATCCCAAACATGTTGAATGGCTTCAAACTCCGGTTCTCTATCGGGAAGAATATTCGCTCTTACCAATTTATCTTCAACCACAAAAGCAATATCCCTGGCAAAGATTTGGTTACAGTTTTCGATAATATCAGGACGAAATACTTGAACCTCATACTTTGAGAACACTTGAGCCACCGCATACATTTCTTTCACCATATCTTCTTCTAAAGGATAGGTTCCTGCACGAATGTGCTCGGCAGACTTTGGGTCGTAAGTTTCATCAAGTGTTGGGGTTGGGCCATTGCTCATAGCAGTTCCCAGAACAACTGCTCGTAAACGAGAAGTTTCATTTTGTACATTGAGTTTAAACATTAAGATATCAGACTCTATTTAGAATTAAGCTATTGTACCAATTTCAAGAATTAAATACTGTGTTAGGTATTATGTATGCGAAGCTATTCGCACAGAGTGAGTTCGATCAGTTAAAACGTGATAGTTCTGGTCTTTTACAGTACTTACAAAAACCCACTCAGCGATCACATCTGATGGTGTGAAACTAATCGTCATAAACCCGCGCTCTACCAAATTACAATATTGCAATCCACTTAGCGCTTGAACCGTACCCGTTTCATCTTCAGCTGTAGTATTAATGTATTTTTCCAAACCTGGAGAGGTAACTGAAGAACAGGCAAATTCATGCCCTATTTTCCATTGACCCAGAAATAATTCATTCATCCATGCATTATGTGTATCACCAGATAAAACGACTAAATTCGCATCATATTTTTTATACAGTTGTAATACCCTTTCTCTTTCAGCAGGATAGCCGTCCCAAGCGTCTAAATTATAAGGAATGTTAGGTGAGTTTAAGATGTTTTTTTCTTGCTTAGTTAATTTATCTGGATCTGTTTGAGCTTTATAAGCCAAGTTTCCATAATCAGCATTGCTAATTTGTTGTGAAACGATTGGCGCGGGTAAATGCATTTCCCCCATTAAGACTTGTTGCGCTAAGACATGCCACTTAGTGGGGTAATAAAAGCTACGCTCAAGTGTTTCTAGCGACTCTTTTCCAATTAATTCTCGTTCAGTTCTGTTTAATTCACTATAAAAAGCGGAACTATCAAATGCACCGGTTTCTTTTTCAGTAAATGTACTGTATGAAAGTTGTTGCTCACGCTTAGCTAAACGAGTATCAATAAGTGATAGATTAACTAAGTCACCAAAGATAAAACTACGTTGGATACTCGTAATGTCTTTATCAACTGGAGGACGTATCGGCATCCATTCGGCATAGGCTTTTAATGCTGCTAATCGACGTGCAGAGAATTCACCTTCCTTGATGGAATGATTTTCAGCTCCATCGTTCCATGCATCATTAGTAACTTCGTGATCATCCCAAATTGCAATTAGAGGATGCGCCGCGTGGAATCTTTGGCAATCTTCATCGCTGCGAGTTTGTGCATAACGTTGCCTATACTCATCTAATTCAATAATCTCTTTTTCTGGTTGCATAACCCTATTCATTGCAACGGCATCTTCATCAGCGTATGTGCCCGGGCCGTATTCATAAATATAGTCACCTAAGTGTATAGCCGCATTCACGTTTTCTACCTTAGCGGCTTCTTTATAAACATTAAAATAACCCGCTGAATAGTAAGAACATGAAACTGTTAGTAATTTAACAGTTTCAACACTTCCCACTGGCAAAGTACGTGTTCTACCAATTGGAGAGATATTATCTTTGCTTAAGAAACGATAATAGTAAGTGGTATCTGGCTCAAGGTTAATTACATCAAATTTAAGAGTAAAGTCTCTCTCAGCATTGGTACTTAGCAAACCCTTTTCATATACAGGTTGATTAAAACTTTCATCTAAAGCTAACTGTACAGTGACCGTAGCGTGTTCCCCATCAGGAGAGATAGCACGTGTCCAAACTATTATTTTTGTTGACAGTGGATCGCCACTAGCCACGCCATGAGTAAATTGAGCATTGGTCTCAAAGGAACGATCGGAAGTGAAGCCAGCACATCCACCTAAAACATTAAGAACGACTGCACTACCAAAACCCAAAGACGAAAGACGTAAAAACTCACGTCGATTTAATTGTTTCATTCCAACCCTTTTTTTATATTTATTTATAGCTTACCAACTACCACTTGCACCACCACCAGAAGAACTGCCTCCTCCAAAAGAGCTGCTACTACTGCTAGAATCACTACTTTCAACTTTTTGTGGAATTACTTGTTCGTATTCATGATGGTAGTCACAGTATTTGCAATCTTCAATAACCTCTTCTAGACCTTCACGTGAAGTGGTTGCAGTTTTTAAGGTATTAATATCTATTTCCAATGTGATGAATTCACATTGCTTGCATTTTGCAACCTTTGACTGCCAATACGGATATCGGAGTTTTTTAGTTCTTTGACAATCATCACAAATCCAAACATCATAATCGACCGATTTTAGTGACTCCTCAACTCTTTCTGGTAGCTGTAAGTACTTATCATCTAAACGCTCACTTAATCTGTCCATCAGATTAGAACAACGAGGACAAGTTTTGGGCTTATTACGCTTACGCATTTTAAACTCAGCCAATCCATAATTAAAACCAAGCCCAGCCAGTAAAGCTAAAAATGCAGGTTTTACATACACAAAACCAATAAAAGCGGCTACAAAAAGTAAAGCGATGAGTCCAAGTAAAAAGAAACCTAAATAGATTCTTATATCCACCTTTTTTTCGTTAGGAAATTTCGGCTTAAAGTTCTTGGGTTGCTTATCGATAGCATAATTGCCTTGAGTATAATGTTCAGCTGTTACAGATTTATTAGAAAACTTGCTACTAAAAGTAGTATTAAATAAATTTAGCATTACTATGCCAGCAAAAATTACAATAAATACTAGGTATCGTGAATTCATAAATTTATTCGATGCTTTTGGCACATCATTATTTACTTGCTTATCTAATGCAGATTCTGAATCCATGAATCCAACAGGTAGGCTTGTATGCTCATTGGGAATATTTGTAGGATCAAATGCAGAAATGACTCTAGCCATGCCATTTAAGATACCTTGTTGATAATTATCACGCTTAAAACTAGGAATAAAAGACTCATCAATAATTCGTTTAGCTTCACGATTTTTGCGCGTATCATCGTAAGCCCTACCCGTTGCGATTCTCATCTTTCTATCATAGTGTGAGACAAGGACTAGCACACCATCATTCTTGCTTGCATCACCTACACCCCATTGATTAAAAAGCTCTAATGCAAAGCCTTCAATAGTTCTCTTGGTGCCAGCGTAATCCGACATACGTCCAATAGTCACTAAAGTTATTTCAACGCCTGTTTCAGAGCGCAATGATTTAAGGTCTTGGGTAATTCTTGCTTTTGCACCTTCATCAAGTAAATTTGCCCAGTCATTAACATAAATATTCTCATAATCAGGATAAGCAGCTGCTAATGTTAGCTGCCATGACAGTACATAAATAATTAAGCAAAATTGTAGTAGAACTCTATATTTCATAAATCCATAAAACAGGTGAATTAACAAACGACAGCATTATGACTTTAGGCTACTATAATGGATATGCAAAGTTTTTTCATACCAACAGAAGCACAACGCTTTGAAATTGATATTAAGCGAAGTCGATTTATTACATCAATATCACCTGTAGCGAATAAGTCTGAGGCAAAAATTTTCATACAAAAACTACGTAGCGAATTCCCTGACGCTAATCATCATTGCTGGGCAATGATAGCCGGGATGCCAAATGATGTGTATCAATATGATCAAAGCGATGATGGTGAACCCAAGGGTACTGCGGGAAAACCCATGCTCAATGTATTACAACATTCAGGACTGGGTAACGTAGTAGTTGTGGTTACGCGCTATTTTGGAGGAGTTAAACTAGGGGCAGGCGGCTTAGTTCGAGCTTATACTCAATCCGTCAGTGAGGCACTAAAGGAATTAAAGACTTCAGAGTTTTTAATTAGAGATGAACTTGATATAAAGCTTCCCTACTCTATGTTGGATAGCATAGAGCATGCCATAAAAGAACATAACATTGAGATAGTGCAAAAAGAATTTACCGACTTTATCCAGATGAAAATCTTAGTCTCACGAAAGGATAAAACTCTTTTAGATGAGATTATTAATTCTGTTGGTAACGGAGCCATTGAGATTCTGGCTTATTCAGGCAACTGATATTCCAAAATATAAAAGTGTTTACCTTCAGTAATAACAATTTCCATTCCTCCACTGATACCTTCAAGCTCATCCGTTCCACTGTCTGGCGATATGCTAACTAATAACTCCTTATTTTCACCTTGCATCACCCCACGATGCACCAAGGTAAATGCTCCTGATTTACCATCAAGCGTTCCAGACACGGTTTCAATTGCTACATAGGAAGCCGATCCTTCCACTTTACTCCGCGTCGCAAGCATTTCTCCAAAACTCTCAGCTTTTAATTGGCCAGTGTAAACCTTCTCAAGTTTCAATGTATTGCTGCCTTCTACCGGAGACATTTTTACTGAGAATTCACCTTTTGCAAGCTTCATTGTTTTTCCTTTGGTTGTTATCGTTCTATCTGTCGGACTATAGTAGTCATTTGTTATACAAGCACTTAAAATTAAACTTAGAAAAGAAATACCAATAAAGCTAAACCAATGCTTCATTACTCAATCCAATCAAGAATATCTTGTAAGGCTTTAGGACCATCATGTTCCTCATTCAGTACTTCATGAAAAGACTTTGGATAATATTTAATAGTCTTATTATCTTGAGGCATTTGTTTGAAACACATATCCGTTGCAATAGGGTCAGTGATCACGTCAGCTTGCGGTAATAGCATCAACAGAGGAATATTTATACGGTCTAAGTTCCTAAGAATATATTTTTGCTCTGTTAGAAAAGCCCTACCCCAACCCAATGTTATTTGATCATGCACCAAATCATCCGCTATATATGCATCTACAACAGACTGAGTACTACACACTGTGGCTGCATCTAAATTATTTGGAACACTGGCTTTAGAAAAAAACTTACCCAAGAAAGCACCAATTTTTAACTGGATTTGAGCACTTTTACCCGGAACCCCATAAGGTGGTGCTGAAATAATTACTTTATCAATATTTTCATGACGTAGTACATAGCCCGTCGCTATCAAGCCACCCATGGAGTGACCTAAAAGGTAAATGGGTTTATTGCTGTTTTGCTGTTTGGTAATTTCTATAAAATCATACAGGTCAGCAATATAGTCTTCAAAACTAGTGATATGGCCTTTCTGTCCTGGCGATTGACCATGTCCTTGATGGTCTAAGGCTGCAACAGTATATGAGTGAGCATTTAAGAAATCAGCGACATGCGAATACCGGCCCGAATGCTCACCAAGACCATGGGCTATGACAATGACTGCCTTTGAGTTTTCAACTGGCCAAGTTTGATAAAAAAGTTCTTGTTTATTTGATGTGGTAAATGTCATGCCATGATATTACCACATCAATTAATCTACATTTGTTAGAATCAATTAACCAATTAAAGTGAAAATAATGCACAAATTAATTCATTTCCTCAAACAAGCAAACAATATTGTATTTATGACCGGTGCAGGTATCTCAGCCGAATCAGGCATACCTACTTTTCGTGAGGCTCAAACGGGTCTATGGGAAAAGTTTAAGGCTGAAGAGCTGGCAACTCCACAAGCCTTTGAACAGGATCCATTACTTGTCTGGAAGTGGTATCAATGGAGGCGTCAACTCATTGCAAAAAACAAACCGAATCCAGGTCATTTAGCCATTACAAAAATACAAAACGAGCTTAAGCATGTTACTTTAATTACCCAAAATGTGGATGGCTTACATCAAGAAGCTGGAACTAGGGATGTTATTGAGTTTCATGGAAATATTCGTAATAATAAATGCAGTTACTGTTCACATGTTGAAAACAATAGCGATAATCAAAGTGATGTGATTCCCCAATGCCCTAACTGTGAAGTGAATTTACGACCCGCAGTAGTCTGGTTTGGTGAATCAATTCCTGAATCGGCCTCACAGCAATCGATGCAAGCAGCATCACAGGCTGATTTATTCTTTTCGGTAGGCACGTCATCCAGGGTTTACCCTGCTGCAGGTTTGGTTGAATTAGCTAGACAAAATAAGGCTACAATCGTGGAAATTAACCCCAATGCTACGCCAATGACTTCAATTGCTGACTACGTATTTGCAGAACCTGCCAGTGTTGCATTGCAACGAATAATCGAAGTCCTCAGCTTGCCTGGGGATTTGGTTAATACAAAGTCAAATATTTAGCTGTCGTTCAGTTTCAATATGTTATCTTAGGTACTCATGAACGAGACGACTAATTCATAAAAGGAATAAAATCATGAAGATTAAGACCCTCGCAATTACATTACTAAGTTCAGCAATTTTAAGCGCACCAGTGTTTGCACATATTGATAAAGACGAAACAATTACCTCAATGAAAGAGATGGATAAATCATCTCCAGCCAATTTATCAATCCAAACATCTAAGGATGAAATGAAAACTAAAAGTGTAGACGGATTGTCTAATGAAACTGAAGTAGTTGAAAGCAGTACTAAAGGCGCATATATTAAAATTGATGATATAAAAGGTGAAAGTACTAGAGCAGCTGATACCATTTCTCCAGACCGTATTGAATTTAAAA